>JBPCNA010000091.1:0-4153 GCA_051001735.1 Solirubrobacteraceae bacterium | reverse complement strand
GGTTGATCGCGTAGCTGACGTCGAAGTGCGTCGGGGGGCACATGAGATAGCGCCGGCCCCAGGCGAGGTCTGTGCTCATTGCCCTACGGTGGCAGCGGCCCGGGCGTTCGCCAAGACCGCGATGCTGCTCATCGCGACAAGATCTCGCCGCTTCCGAGCCCTTTGGGCACTGTTTCTTGCGTGAGCGACGTCAGCGGCGTCGAGCAGGGCGGGCGCGCGGCTGGGCGCCCGCGCACGCCACGCACATCACGCTGTCGGGCAGCGCCTGCAGCCGTGTCGCTGCGATCGGCTCGCCGCACGCGTCGCAGCGCCCGTAGGTCCCCTCGCGCAGCTTGACCAGCGCGCGTTCGGTGCGTGCCAGCCCGACCTCCAGCGAGCTGCCCACCCCGATGTCGGTGAGCCGGCTGATCGCCTCGACGGTGCCGTCGCCGATGCGCTTGCCGAACCCCTGGGCGCTCCCGAGCTCCGGACGCCGCGCGAGGTTGGCCAGGCGCTCGCGCGCACGGTCCCGGCGGGCTTCGAGCTCGCGGCGGACCTGCTGGAGATGAAGGTCGTCGGCGCCGGCGGTCACGGTCGGGGGCTACCCGGGTCCGCCCGCGGCCACGCCGGTTTCCGGCCGGCGGCGCCGATCGTCCACGCGGCCGGCGTTCACCGTCGGGGGCCCTTCACCGTGATACGCTCGCCGTGCGTTCCGGGGTCGCGGGGTTCCGGTGCGAGCAGTTTGAAAGAAGGGGACGCGCTGCACCCGTGAGCGGGTTACCGGCCGGACTACTTCTCGTTGTTCCGGCTTGACCATACGAGGAGCAGTTCCGATGACGCCCACCAAGACGACTGTGGCCGTGACCGACGAGGCGTCGAAGCCCGCGCCCGCCGTCCGCCGCCCGCCCCCGGCGCCGGTCGACTCCGGCGTGAAGGCCATGGAGAACGAGACGGCCGACCGGGTGGCCAACGCCGTCGTCACGATCGTCCCCTTCCTCCTGCTGATCGTCTCCGGCTGGCTCGCCTGGGGCGGCCTCCTCCACTGGCAGGACCTCGTCGTGATGGCGATCACCTACCTCCTGACCGGGCTCGGCGTGACCGTCGGCTACCACCGGCTGTTCACCCACCGGAGCTTCAAGACCGGCAAGGCGGTCCGCGTGGTGCTCGGCGTCCTCGGGTCGGCGGCGATCGAGGGCCCGGTGATCGAGTGGGTGGCCACCCACCGCCAGCACCACCGCTTCTCCGACCGCGAGGGCGATCCCCACAGCCCCCACGTCGGCCACGGCGACGGCTGGAGCGGCGCCATCCGCGGGCTGATCCACGCCCACGTCGGCTGGACCTTCCGGGGCGTCGACCGGGCCTCCAGCGAGCACTACGCCCCTGACCTCCTCGGCGACCCCGTCGTCCGCTACGTCGACCGGATGTTCCCGCTCTGGATCGTCCTCGGCCTCGCCTTCCCGGCCGCCCTCGGGCTGGCCATGACGGGGACGCTGGCCGGCGCGCTGACCGGCTTCCTCTGGGGCGGAGCCGTCCGCGTCTTCTTCCTCCACCACGCGACCTTCTCGATCAACTCGCTCTGCCACTTCTTCGGCCGCCGCCAGTTCGAGACGGGCGACCACTCGCGCAACCTCCTCTGGCTCGCCCTGCCGACGCTCGGCGAGGCCTGGCACAACAACCACCACGCCTTCCCGACCTCGGCCCGCCACGGGCTCGGCCGCTGGCAGCCCGACCCGTCGGCCGCCGTCATCCGTGGCCTTGAGCTGACCGGCCTGGCCTGGGACGTCATCCGCATCTCCCCGGCGCGCCAGCAGGCCAAGGCGCTCGGCCGGTCGACGGCCTGACGCCCGGCCGAGTCCGAGTCAGCGGACCTGCGCCGCCAGCCAGTTCTCTATCGCCGACACGCGCTCCTCGAGAGCGCCAAGGCGGTCAGCTGGCCGTCGGGGTCGACGCTCGGCGCGCGCTTGATCTGGCTGGCCGGGTAGGCGACGCGGACGTGGTCGCGTGCCATGCTCGCCCCGGCGAGCGGGACGAAGGAGAGCCGTCGGCCGAAGAGGCCGGTCTTGACGCAGGCGAAGCCGGGGCTCGCCGGCGACTGGCGGTCGTGGTAGATCTCCTCCAGACGTCCGACGCGGTTGTCCTCGGGGTCGAGCACGTCCTGGCCGCGCCACTGGCTGATTGCCTCGATATCGAACATCGCGCTCCCTTCTCGTGTTCCTCGGGGCTACCCGAGCGGTCGGGGCGCCAATCGGCCGCGGTCAGTCGTAGGCGATCGCCGCGAGCACGTCGAGCCGGGCGGCGCGGCGGGCGGGGATGATGGCCGCGACCACGCCGAGGGCCGCCGTCAGGGCGACGACACCGGCGACGGCGAGGACGGGCACGGCGAAGCGGAGGTCCTGGTCGCCGAGCGAGGCGGTGACGACAGCGGCGAAGAAGACGCCGAGGGCGAGGCCGAGGGTGCCGCCGATCGCCGCGGTGATCACGCTCTCGTAGCGGACGACCCGGCGGATCGTGCGGCGGGAGGCGCCGATCACCCGGAGGGTGCCGAACTCGCGGCGGCGCTCGTGGATCGAGAGGGTGAGGGTGTTGACCACGCCGAACAGCGACACGAAGACGCTGATCGCCAGCAGGGCGTAGAACAGGTAGAGGATGCTGTTGAGGCTGTCCGCCTCGACGTCCTTGAGCTGCTGCTCGGAGCGGGCGCGGGCCTCGGGAAAGGCGGCGAGGGCGGCATTGATCTTCGCGGCGACCTTGGCCGTCGCCGCCCCGGGCGCGAGCTTGACGAGCACGCGCCGGACGCGGAGCTCGTGGAAGAGATGGTCGAACGTCGGGAGCGAGACGGCGTAGCCGCCGAGCAGGGCCCGGTCGCGGTAGATGCCGCGGGTGGTCAGCTCGGTCTGCTGACCGGCCGGCGTGGTGACGACGAAGTGGCTGCCGACCTGGAGGTTCGACTTGCTCGCCAGGTCCTGCTCGACCAGGGCGCCGTTGGGGCCGAGCAGGCCGAGCAGCGAGTCGTCGCCGCGGACCCAGTCGAAGCGGTAGACGTTGCCGAGGGTCTGGGTGTCGATGCCGTTGACGCTCTGGGTCCCGCCGAGGTCGAGGTGGGAATCGGAGCGCTTGAGAACGGAGACGGTCTCGACCCCCTTGACGGCGGCCACCGCCTTGGCGGCGGCCGCCGGGATCGGCGAGAACCCGTCCTGGTTGGTGACCGCGAGGTCGCCGGCGAAGCTCCGGGCGACGACGTCGCGGATGGCCGTCCGCGTCTCGGCGGCGAAGATCGTCACGAAGAGGACGAGGGCGAGGCCGATCATCAGGGCAGCCGCCGTGACCGCGGTGCGCGACGGGTTGCGGGCCGCGTTCTCCCGGGCGAGGCGCCCGGCGAGTGCCGTTCCCTGCTCGACGGGATAACCGGCCACCCGGGCGGCGGCGGGGACGAAGCGGGGGGTGAGGATGGCCAGGCCGATGGTCAGGGTGATCGCCCCGATCGCCGTGGTCGCGACGGCGGCGCCGCCGGTCAGGCCGCTGAGGGTGAGCGCGACCCCGGTGCCGGTGAGCGCGACGGCGACCCAGGGGAGCGCCGGGGCGAAGCGCGAGCCCGGGAGCGGGACGCCCTGGCGCATGGCCGCGAGCGGCGGCACCCGGGTGGCGCGGAGCGCGGGGATCAGCGAGCTGATCAGGGTGACGGTGACGCCGACGGCGATGCAGACGACGACGGTCCGGAACTCGAGCACCGGGTGCGTCGACGGGAGGCGGAGGCCGAAGCCGTCGAGGATCGAGCGGATCGCGCCGGCGAGGCCATAGCCGAGTGCGGTGGCGAGCACCGAGCCGGCGACCCCGATCGCGAGCCCCTCGAAGAGGACCGAGGTGAGCAGCTGGCGGCGGGAGGCGCCGAGCGTGCGCATCAGCCCGAGCTCGCGGGTGCGCTGGGCGACGGTGATCGAGAAGGTGTTGAAGATCAGAAACGAAGCAACGAACAGGGCGACCCCGGCGAAGATGAACAAGGCGGTGCCGAGGAAGCCGACGAACTGTCCGACGTCGTCCTTTTGCGATTGCACGTTCTGCGCGCCGGTTTGAACATCGACCTTGGCGCCGCGCAGCGAAGCCTTGACGTTCGCCGCGAGTTGGGTGGGGCTGGTGCCGGAATCGGCGGCGACGACGATCTGGTCGAACTTGCCCT
>JBPCNA010000090.1:0-4887 GCA_051001735.1 Solirubrobacteraceae bacterium | reverse complement strand
CGCCCCGGCCGGCGGCACGACGCGGGGCACCGGCGGCGCCAAAGGCGCCCGGGCGGGCGGGACGACGCGCGGCACCGGAGGCGCCAAGAACGCTCCGGCCGGCGGGACGACGCGCGGCACCGGCGGCGCCAAGAACGCTCCGCCGGACGGGACGACGCGCGGTGGGGGCGGGCCGAGGGGCTCCCCAGCCGCCGGGGGCGGGACGGCGCGGGGCAGTGGCGCAGCCAAGGGTGCCTCCGGCGGTGGCGCGGCCAACGGCGCCTCGAGGCCGGCCAAGGGCGCCAAGGGGCCGTCTCGGCCCAAGCGGCCCTCTCGCTGACTCAGGGTCGTCGCGGGAACGCGAAGGAGACCCCGGTCAGGTCCTCGGAGACCTCCCACAGGCGCGCGGCCGTCGCTTCGTCGAGCGCCGCGGTGCACGGGGCCACGAGGCGCGGATGCCCGCGCCGCTCCCCCGGCCCGTCGGGGCCGAGGTAGGTGCTCCCCGGAAGGTCGGGAGCGCACGCCGCGCAGAGCGTCGGCAATGCGCCGCCGGCCGCGCTCTGGGCGAGCAGCAGGCTTCCGACCGGCAGCAGCAGCCGTTCGAGCGGCCGGCGCGGTCCGTTGGCCTGGAGGTTGGTCGCCGCATAGCCAGGGTGGGCGGCCAGGCTCACGAGCTCGAGCTCGGCGGCCCGGCAGCGGCGGTCGAGCTCGAAGGCGAAGAGGAGGTTGGCGAGCTTCGACCGGGCGTAGGCCCGCCACGGCTTGTAGCCGATCTCGGCCCGCAGGTCGTCGAAGTGGATCTCACCCGACCGGTGGAGCAGGCTCGACACGGTCACCACCCGCGGCGCCGGCGCCCCGAGCAGCCGCTCGAAGAGCAGGCCGGTGAGCGCGAAGTGGCCGAGGTGGTTGGTCGCGAACTGGAGCTCGAACCCGTCCACCGTCAGCTGCCGCGGCGTGGCCATCACCCCGGCGTTGTTGATCAGGAGGTCGATCGGCTCCTCCGCGAGGCCGCGCGCGAACGCCCGCACCGACTCGAGGTCGGCGAGGTCGGCGATGCCGAGCTCCATGACCGCCTCGGGAAGCTCGTCGCGGATCGCCGCGACGGCCGCCTCGCCCCGCGTGCGGTCTCGGCAGGCCAGCACCACGTGGGCGCCGGCCCGCGCCAGCTCCCGCGCCGTGACGAACCCGATCCCGCTGTTGGCCCCCGTGACCACGGCCCGGCGGCCCGTCTGATCGGGGATGTCGCCGGTGGTCCACTTCACGTCAATCGCTCCCTCCATGCCGGGCGGCAGCCTATTCGCTGGGGTCGCCGGCTTCCGTGAGACCCCGTGATAATGCGCGCGTGAAACTCTCCCCCCTCGCTGTGGGCTATGACCACTTCCTGCTCGATCTCGACGGCTGCGTCTGGATCGGCGACGAGGTCATCGACGGCACGATCGACGCCGTCGCCGCTCTCCGCCGCGGCGGCAAGCGCGTCGCCTTCGTCACCAACAACGCCCGGCGGGGCAGCGAGGAGTTCGTTCGCAAGCTCTGGTCGCTCGGGATCCAGGCCTCGCTCGAGGAGGTCGTCACCGTCGGCGGCGCCCTCCAGCACGTCCTCGCCGAGCGCCACGCCGGCAGCACCGCCGTCGTCATCGGCTCCCCGGCCATCCACCGCCACGTGATCGACGCCGGCCTGCGCATCGTCAACGGCAGCGATTTCATCACGCGCGCCCAAGTCGTCGTCGTCGCCGGCCACGACGACTTCGACTACCGGGAGCTCCGCGAGGCGATGCAGGCACTCCGCTCCGGCGCGGTCCTGCTCGGCGCCAACCGCGACTCGAGCTTCCCCATGCCGGGCGGCTACTGGCCGGGTACCGGCGCGATCCTCGCCGCCGTCGAGGTCGCCGCCGGGGCGACCGCCGAGACGTTCGGAAAGCCCGAGCCCGGCCTCTTCCTGACCGCGCTCGATCGCCTAGGCCCCGGGAGGGCGCTGGTGGTCGGCGACCGGCTCGACACCGACCTGGCCGGCGCCCACGCCGCCGGGCTCGACGGCGCCCTCGTCCTCAGCGGCGCGACGACAAAGGAAGCGGCGGAGGCCGCTGGCGAGCCGCAGCCGGTCGCGGTCGGCGAGACCCTCGCCGACCTGGTACTGGCCTAGCTAGCCGCCCTACCCTTGCGCGATGGACCGCTGCCGACTGATCGTCAACCCTGCCGCCGGCGGCGGCCGCGCCGGCCGGCTCCTGCCCGTCGTCGAGCGGACGCTGGCCTCGCTCGGGGTCGACGCGACCACCGAGCCGACCACCGGCCTCGACCACGCCCGCGAGCTCGCCCGCACCGCCGCCGCCGCCGGTGAGCTGGCCATCGCCATGGGGGGCGACGGGCTGATCGGCGCCGTCGCCGGCGCCCTCGCCGAGCACCCCGGCTCACGCCTCGCCGTCGTCCCCGGCGGCCGCGGCAACGACTTCGCCCGCGTGCTCGACATCCCCACCGATCCCGAGCAGGCCTGCGCGCTGATCCCCGACGGAACGTTCCGCTACCTCGATCTCGGCTCGGTCGACGGGCGCTGGTTCGCCTGCATCGCCAGCGTCGGCTTCGACTCCGACGCCAACCGCATCGCCAACGAGGCCCCGTCCCGGCTCGGTGGCCTGGTCTACGCCTACGGGGCGCTCCGCGCCCTCGCCTCCTGGAAGCCGGCAACCTTCCGCGTCGTGGTCGACGGCGACGAGCGCAGCTTTCGTGGCTACAGCGTGATCGCCGCCAACACCCGATGTTACGGCGGCGGCATGTGCATCGCCCCGGACGCCGCCGTCGACGACGGCCAACTCGACGTCGTGCTCACCGAGCATATCGGCCGCCTCCGCTTCCTGGCCAAGATGCCCAGGGTGTTCAAGGGCACCCACGTCGACGAGCCGACCGTCCACGTGCTCCGTGGCCGTGAGGTCGAGATCAGCGCCGACCGCCCCTTCACCATCTACGCCGACGGCGACCCGATCGGCGAGCTCCCGGTAACCGTCCGGGCGGTCCCCCACGCCGTGCGGGTGCTCGTCGGCTCCCCATGATGTTCTGGGCCAAGCGCGGAATCGCCCGCGCGGTCGGGGCGCTCTCGCGCCGCCGGGGCGGAGGCGGCACCAGCCTCCCCGGGAAGATCCTCCTGCGCCTCGACCCCAGGGCCATCGCCCACCTCGCCGGCGGGCTGCGCCGCGGCAGCGTCGTCATCTCGGCGACCAACGGCAAGACGACCACCGCGGCGATGCTCGCCAGCATCCTCGCCGAGGCCGACGTCAGCGTCGTCCACAACACCGCCGGGGCGAACATGGCCGGCGGCATCGCGTCCGCGCTGCTGACCGCGGGCAGCGGCCGCGGCGTGCCGGTCGCCGACCTCGGGCTGTTCGAGGTCGACGAGTTCTGGCTCGTCGCCGTGGCCGACCAGCTCGTGCCCCGAGCGCTGCTCCTGGCCAACCTCTTCCGCGACCAGCTCGACCGCTACGGCGAGCTCGAGACGATCGCCGATCGCTGGGCCGTCGTGGTGGCGGGCTACGGCGGCGCGCTCGTGCTCAACGCCGACGATCCGCTCGTCGCCGACCTGGGCCGCGACCGGGCCGACACGATGTACTTCGGCGTTCAGGACGACGCGATGGCCATGGCGTCGATGCAGCACGCGGCCGACTCCAAGCACTGCCGGCGCTGCGGGGCGCCCTACGTCTACGACGCGATCTACCTCGGCCATCTCGGCCGCTACCACTGCCCTACCGGCGACGCTCGCCGTCCCGACCCACAGGTGACCGCGCGCCACATTGTAGTGAGCGGCACGCGTGGTGCAGCATTCACTCTTGCCGGATCAGACGGCGAGGCACGCATCGAGCTGCCGCTGCCCGGCCTCTACAACGTCTACAACGCGCTGGCTGCTGCCGCGCTCACGCTTCGGCTCGGCGCGCCGATGGACGACGTCGTGGCCGGGCTGCACGCAGTGGAGGCGGCGTTCGGCCGCGCCGAGACCGTGCGCATCGGGCGCGTCGACCTGGCGATCCTGCTCGTGAAGAACCCCGCGGGCGCCAACGAGGTTTTGCGCACGCTGACCCTCGAGGCGGGCGAGCACGAGGTGCTCGGCATTCTCAACGACCGTACGGCCGACGGCCGCGACGTGTCCTGGGTGTGGGACGCCGACTTCGAAGTCCTCGCCGGCCGCGTGCGGCGCATCACCTGCGCGGGTACCCGTGCCGAGGAGCTTGCGGTGCGGATGAAGTACGCGGGCGTGCCCGAGGACCGGATCGCCGTGCAGCCCTCTCTGGAACGCGCGCTCGAGCAGGCGGTCGATGCTGCGCGGGGGCGGCTCTACGCCCTGCCCACCTACACCGCGATGCTCGAGCTGCGCGAGCTGCTGGCGCGCCGCGGCGTAGCGGAGGGCTCATTCGCATGAGCCTCGCCCTCTGGCACGACATTGAGTGCGGCGGCTACGCCGAGGACCTGCCCCTCTGGCACGAGCTGGCCCGTGCTTGCGGAGGACCGATTCTCGACGTGGGCGCCGGCACCGGGCGCGTAAGCCTGGAGCTCGCCCGGGCCGGGCACGAGGTGGTCGCGCTGGATCTCGAGCCGGAGCTGCTGGCGGTGCTGACCGACCGGGCAGAGGGCCTTGCCGTGCAGACGGTCGCCGCGGACGCGCGCGACTTCGCTCTGTCGCAGCGGTTCGCCCTGATCATCAGCCCGATGCAGACCGTGCAGCTGCTCGGCGGGGAGGTCGACGGCTTCGTTCGCTGCTGTGCTGCGCATCTGGCTCCTGGCGCCACAATGGCGGTCGCCCTGGCCGATCCGCCCGAGTACGACGGCGCGGTCAAGCCGCTTCCCGACATCCGCGAGGCCGATGGTTGGCTGTGGTCCAGCCAAACCGTCGCCGTGCGCCGCGCGCCGAAGGGAATGGTCATCGAACGC
>JBPCNA010000089.1:0-11271 GCA_051001735.1 Solirubrobacteraceae bacterium | reverse complement strand
CTAGTGGTCTGTCTCGCAAATCCCTTGACATCTGGCGGCGTCTGGACGCGCCTGGCGCCACCCGGCGCCCGCCCATGTGCCACCAGCACATCGGCGGCCACCGTGCGGCGCCAGATCACGCCCCGCCGCTCGCCAGACCGCCAAGCCATTTGCGAGACAGACCACTAGGGCAGCGTCACGGTGCCTCCAGGGCGGCTTCGAGCCAGGCCTGCGGCCTCGATCCCCGCGCTACCGGACGCGCCCGTCGCGGACGGCGACCTCCGCGTGCGCGACGGTCGACCTGATCAATCGTCGCGCTGTGGGCGCTGGCGCTCGGCCTCGGCGCACATCAGGCAGAGGGTGGCCGATGCCCGGGCGACGATCTCCGCGGCCGGCACCCCGAGATCGGCCAGGCGCAGCTCGACGTCGCGCTTGGCGACCGCACAGGGGAAGCAGTGCATCAGGACCAGCCTACTCGGCGGCCACCGCGGTGCCACGGTCGTTGATCAGGCCGATCTGCTCCCAGTCGAGCCAGACGAACCGCTGCGAGGCGACGATCAGCGCCATGGCGAGCAGCGGGGCGGCGAGCGCGTACCAGCGCAGCGTGTGCTCGCGCGCCCGGTCGACAACGATCCGCCGCTCCTTGGGCGTGATGTAGGGCTCGAGCGTGGTGCCGCTCCCGACCCGGAAGACCTGGAGGTAGAGGTGGCGGAAGGAGAGCTGGTCGCCCGTGTGAAGCCGCGGCGCCCGGACGCCCCAGTACTCATCGACCTCGGTCGCGCGCTCGATCATCGGGGGCAGCCGTCCGGCCTGCTCGGCCACGACGATCTCGTCCTCGGTGAGGACGCTCTCGCCGAAGGCGGCCGCGTCGGTGTGGAGCTCGAACATCTTCGCCCCGGCGTCGTCGATCCAGCGCTGGTGGCGCTCGTCGGGATCGATGGCGATCCAGGCGAAGGCGACGACCTGGTCGTAGAGGGACCGCAGCAGATCCTGGGCGTCGGCGTCGCGGCGCTCGGCCATCTGATCGATCAGGCTCTCGACCGTGTCGCACATGCGTACGAGGGAGGCCGACCCGAAGATCGACCACCAGGTCTCGCCGGCGTAGAAGCGCATCGGGAGCTGCGCGCGGACGAGGCCGACGAGCTCAGCGGTCGCCTCCCGCATCTGCTCCGGCGGGGGAAACGTCTCAGACTCGCTCATGGTCACGAGCCTACCGGCTGGCCCGCGCGGTCGGCCGTCACGAGGCGGCGGCGATGCCGTCGGCGAGCAGCCCGAGGACCTGGTCGCGGGAGCGCGCGGTCACCGCTGCGACCAACGCTCGTTCCCAGGCCGCCGCGGTCACCGCGCCACGAACGCGAATCTCCAGGCGCGCGAGGATCTCGGCCGGGTCGGCATGGCGGACGAGGGCGCGGGCGCGCTCCTCGGCGGCGGCGTGCTGGACCCGTACCAACGGCGTGCGCCCGGGTCCGGCGCAGTCGCGCAGGACGCGCTCGGCGGTGGCCGGGTAGGCGAGGCGGGCGCAGCGCTCCCAGGGGATCTCGGCGCCGCCGTCGAGCAATGCCTGGCGGAGCACCTTCCAGCCCGTGTGCTGGCCCTCGCAGCGCCGCACGAGGAAGCGGGCGAGCTCGCCGGCCAGGACCCGGCCCTCGTCGTCGCGGAGGGTGCCGACGTCCAGGGCGCGCAGGGACTCGGCGATCCGACGGCCGTCTCGGACGGCGCGGCCGAGCTCGATGCTCGAGCGCCGGCGCGGGGCGCGGGGGTTGGGCGCGTCGATGTCCATCCCGCGAACCGTAGAGCTCATATCCTGGTCGGGCCTTGGAGTTCGTCGCCACCGCCGCCGACCGGCCGCCGGCCAGCGACCTGCTGGCCGCCTTCCTCGACGAGATGGAGGCCTTGTACGGCCGCATCGACGTGCCGGGGGCACCGAGTGCGACGCCGGCGGAGCTGGGGCCGCCGACCGGCGCCTTCCTCGTCGGCTTCGAGGGCGGGCGTGCCCTGTGCTGCGGGGGCTTCAAGCGCCTGCCCGACGGCGCCTGCGAGATCAAGCGGATGTACGTCGTGCCGGACGTCCGGGGGCGCGGAGTGGCCGGAGCGCTGCTCGCGGCGCTCGAGCAGGCCGGGCGGGAGCTCGGCTACCGGATCGCGCGCCTCGACACCGGCGCGGCCCAACCCCACGCCCAGCGGCTCTACGAGGCGGCGGGATACCGGCCGATCGGGAACTTCAACGCCAACCCGTTCGCCAGCTTCTGGGGCGAGAAGGCGCTCGAGTAAGCTTGATGTCCACGCGCGCCGCTCTTCGGCGCCGATAAGGGTGCCGGCGGCTGTCTCAACGCCGCGGGACGCCTTCCACCCGTTCAGGAGGAATGCATGCCAGTTCTCACCCGCTCCGCGCTCGACGCCAGCCCCCTCGCCGACCTTCACGCGCTGGCCTCGACCCTGGGCATCGACGGCTTCCGTCGTCTGCGCAAGGCCGAGCTCGCCGACGTGATCCTCGAGCGCCAGGGCGGCGCCCCGGCAGAGGAGACCGTCGTCGACGAGGCCCCGGCGCGCGCCCCGCGGGCCCCGCGCCGCCGCCGCACGACGGCCGTCCGGACCGAGGCTGCCGAGGATGCGCCGGCGGCCGAGGAGCCGCCGGCTCTGGCGGTCGGCGAGGAAGCCGAGCCGGCGCCACGCGCGCCGCGGGCTCGCCGCAGCCGGGCCCGCCGCGAGGTCGAGGAGGCCCCGGAGCCGGTCGTCGCGGTGGTCGTCGATGACGAGCCGGCCGATGACTCGGGCCTGGCCGAGGGGGTCGTCGAGCTCCTGTCCAACGGCTCGGGCTTCCTGCGCGTCCTGCCGCCCGACGCCTCCGACGACGACGTCTACATCTCCGCCGCCCAGGCTCGCCGGTGCGAGCTCGTCACGGGCGACCGCGTTGGCGGCCCCGTGCGCCGGGCGCGGCGCTCCGAGCGCCACCCGTCGCTTATCCGGGTGGCCACGATCAACGGCGTGCCGGCCGACGAGGCCGTCCGCGGCACGCGCCTCGAGGACCTCGACGCGGACTTTCCGGCCGCCCTGCTGCCGCTCGGCGACGAAGATCCGACGCTCGCGGCGATCGGCTTCTACGCGCCCATCGGACGGGGGTCGCGCGTGGTCCTCACCGGTCCGCCGCGGTCGGGCAAGACGGAGGCGATCAAGCGCCTCGCCGGGGCGCTCGCCGGGCTCGACGACGTCGAGCTCGAGGTGCTGCTCGTCGGCATCCGCCCGGAGGAGCTCAGCGAGTGGAAGGAGTCGACGATCGCCACGGTCAGCGGGCTGACGTTCGCCGCGCCGGCCGAGGCCCAGACCGGCGCCGTCGAGCAGGCGGTCGAGCGGGGCCGGCGCGTCGCCGCCCGGGGCGGCGACGCCGTGCTGCTGATCGACACCCTCGACGGCGTCCATTCGCCGGTCGCCCGCCGGGCGCTGGCCGCGGCGCGCAACGTCCGATCCGGCGGCTCGCTGACGGTGATCGCGACCGCCGAGCGCCCGTTCGGAGGCGAGACCACGGTCGTGGCGTTCGACGCCGAACGCGTCGCCCGGGGCCATCTCCCGGCGATCGATCCGATCGTCAGCGGCACGCTCCGCGCCGAGCTCCTGGTCGGCCTCGACGGCTACCAGGCGATCGCCAAGGCTCGCTCCAAGGCCTAGGAGAAACGCTCAGGGCCGGTAGGCCACCCGGCCCCAGGAGGGCTCGGGTGCCAGCGCGATCGGCTCGCGGCCGCGGTCGGGCTGGACGTACTCGAAGTTGTGAGTGCGTTCGCAGAAGGCGACCTCGAGCTCGCCCTCGTTGACGCGCTGGTCGAGCCAGGCGCCGCGGAACACGAGGCGCCGCAGCCAGTGGACGAGGGATCGCTCGGCCGGCCCGACGAGCTCGGGCCAACAGTCGTTCACATGCTCGCCGAGGGCGGAGGTCGGGTCCTGGATCTCGCCGTTCACCGCGAGGTTGACGAGGTCCTCGCGCTCGCTCTCGTCGAGGCGACCGGCGACGAAACCAAGCCGCAGGGCGGCCTGCTCGCAGCGCTCGCGGAAGTCGCGTTCGTTGAAGGTGAAGCGCAGCTCTCCGTACTCGAGCACGAAGTCTTCACCAGAGTTGTAGTTTCCACGGCGGGCGGTATCCATAGGGGGCCCTGGGGCCGTCGGCATCATAAGCGCGATTCCTGCCGACCCCCCTTATCTGCACGTTAACTTTCATACCGGGCCCTCCCGGAGCCATCGACAGCCGCTGACCGCCGGGGTACGTTGACGATTCGGGTGGCACTTGGGTCGACGCTGGGATCGGGTCCGCCCAGAGGACGGGGAGGACGTAGAGATGAGGAAGCGGCTGACTCTCGTGGCGCTGCGGGAGCGCGCTGACCGTGGCGGTGGCCGTAGCGCTGATCGGGACGACGACGATCGCCGGCGCCCTCACCTACGGCCAGCTCAACCGGATCCAGCGGCGCCTCCTGTCCGGCTTCGCGGCGAGCGAGATCGCCGCCCAGCAGGGGTCGACCACGAGCGCGCGCCCGGCGCAGTCGACGCTCCGCCCGTTGGGCGCCACGGCATCCAACTACTTTCCCACCGGCACCGGCGAGTGCTCTCAGCTGCTCGGCTCGAACGTCAAGGTCAACCAGAACTGCCTGAACCTCACCGACCCTGACCTCCAGGGCCGCGCCCAGGCGCAGAACGAGATGTCGATCGCCCAGGACCCGTCGCGGTCGACGCACCTCGTGGCGAGCTTCAACGACTACCGCCGGGGCGACGGCCAGTGCGGCGCTGCGTGGAGCGTCGACGGCGGCCACCAGTGGAACGACTCGGCCGTGCCGATGAGCTTCACCCGGGGCGGGCCGTTCGGGGGCGCGGCTCGCCAGTGCTGGCAGGCCGGGGGCGACACGTCGGTCGCCTGGGACACGAAGGGCAACGCCTACCTCTCCTGCCAGGTGTTCCAGCGGGGGCGCCGGTGACGCCGAACCCCGACCTCTCGAGCGCCTTCTACGTGTTCCGGTCGACTCAGAACCACGGCGCCTCGTGGAACTTCCCGGGCCGCCCCGTGGCCGAGAGCCCGACCTCGCGGGCTCGGGCAGCCCGGCCTTCCTGGACAAGCAGCTGCTGACGGTCGACAACCACGTGGGCAGCCCCTTCCAGGATCGCGTCTACGTGAGCTGGACCGAGTTCGCCGCGGACGGGTCGAGCTACATCTGGGAGTCCTACTCCTCTGACTACGGCGAGACCTTCAGCCCGCGCCACCTGGTGAGCAGCACGAGCCCGCTGTGCACCAACACCCAGAACGCCGGCACGCCGCAGGGGCCGTGCAACGAGAACCAAGTTCTTCCAGTGGGCGGACTTCACACGGACGGGAACGCTCGCCGTCTCCTACTACGACCGCCAGTACGGGAGCGACGAGACCACGGGGGCCTCCGACGTGAGTCTGTCGGGCTCGCGTGACCTGGCGGCCTTCGGGAGCCACCGGGTGACCGCGTCCTTGATGCCGCCGCCGACGCAGTTCGAGGGGCGGTTCTTCGGCGACTACGCCGGCCTCTCGGCGCTCGACGTCGCCCACCCGTTCTGGTCGGACACCCGCAACCCCGACCTGTTCCTCTGTGCCGGGACGGGCACGCCGGCCACGGCGCCGGCGCTCTGCACCGGCGGTGCGACCAACGCGAGCACCGCCAACGATCAGGACGCCTTCACCGACACCCTTGGGGTGCCGCTGCGCTGACACGGCGCCCGCCGGGGTGAACGCCCCCGGCGGGCCTCCCCCGAGGAGCTTCGGGGGACGCCCTGCGGCCCCGGCAAGGCCGCGCCCGGGCGCGCCGGCTGCACGCCGCCGTGCGGGTCGGGCCGGCCCGTCGCCGGCGCGGGGTCGTCGGCCGGAAACTGCCGCAACGGCGGCTTCCCGGCGTTCTCGCGGCTGTCGACGCGCGGCTTGGTGGGAGAAAGTGTGCAAAGAGAGTTGCGTAGTGGAGGAAAGTGGAGTAGCTTCGCGCCACCGAACCGGGGTGGAGGGGCTCCTCCCACTCCTCCACCTCGGTTCGGAATCTTTGGACCACCCGATGGCCTTCCGCGGAACCTTCGACTACACCCTCGACGCCAAGAACCGGTTGACCATTCCGGCCAAGTTCCGGGCGACCTTCGCCGACGGCCTCGTGCTCGCCCTCCGCCACGACACCGGCAGTTGCATCTCGGTCTGGCGCCCGGACGAGTTCGACGCCTTCCTCGACACGATCCTCTCGAGCTTCCACCCGCTGTCTGACGAGTACGCGACGGTGAACCGCTTCTACAACTCGAACTCGCACGAGGTCGAGCTCGACAGCGCCGGCCGGGCGGCCGTGGCCCTCAAGCTGATCGAGCAGACCGGGATGGGCAAGGAAGTCGTCGTCACCGGCGCCGGACAGTGCCTCGAGGTCTGGGACCGGGCGGCGTGGAGCGAGCACAACGGCACCCTCGCGGCCGCCGTCAAACGAATCACCGCACAACTTGGCCATCCTGCTTGACATGACAACCACGCACGTTCCGGTGCTCGCCGGCGAGTTGATCGAGCTGCTCGATCCGACTCCCGGCCAGCTGGCGATCGACTGCACGGTCGGCGGCGCCGGCCATGCCCGGCTGGTCGCCGACCGCCTCGGGCCGACCGGGACGTTGATCGGGATCGACCGCGACCCGACGGCGGAGGAGCGCTTCGACGCCCTGGCCCGCGAGGTCTCCTGCGCCACGCGGTTCATCCGCGCGAGCTTCGTGGAGGGGCTCGAGCTCCTGGCGGCCGAGGGCGTCCGCGCCGACCACGCCTACTTCGATCTCGGGATGTCGTCGATGCAGGTCGACACCTGGGAGCGCGGGTTCTCCTACTCCTACGACGCGCCCCTCGACATGCGTATGGATCCTGGGCAGGAGCTGACCGCCCGTGAGCTGGTGAACACGTGGGACGAGCGCCGTCTGGCCCGCCTGCTGCGGGAGTTCGGCGAAGAGCGCTACAGCGGCCAGATCGCCCGCGGCATCGTCGCCGCCCGGGCCCGCCGCGCGCTGACCGGCACGCACGAGCTCGTCGAGGTGATCAAGGCCGCGGTCCCGGCGCCGGCCCGGTTCGCCGGCGGCCATCCGGCCAAGCGGAGCTTCCAGGCGCTGCGGATCGCGGTCAACGACGAGCTGGGCCAGCTCGACGCCGCGCTGCCGCTGGCCTGGAGCCTGCTCGGCGCGAACGGCCGCCTGGCCGGGATCTCCTTCCACTCGCTGGAGGATCGCCGGGTCAAGCGCTTCCTCGTCGCCCGCGCCCAGGGCTGCATCTGCCCGCCGCAGATGCCGGTCTGCGGCTGCGGCCGGGTGGCCGAGGCCGAGCTCCTGCATCGTCGGGCCGTCGCCCCTTCGCCCGGTGAGATCGCCGCCAACCCGCGGGCCGCCAGCGCCCGCCTCCGAGTCGCCCGCAAGCTCGAGGAGGCCACGCCATGACCCCGCCGCACGCCGCCGGCGCCGCGCCACACCGGACCGCCCCCGCACGGCAGCCGATCGGGCCGCGCCGGGTCTCCGGTCCCGCCCGTCGCCCCGCCCCGGCTCCGGCGGCTGCCCCGGCGCTCCGGCGGCTGGTCGACGCCCCCTTCCTCGACCGGCTGATCCGCGGGCGGGCCTGGATCGGCCTCGTCGCGTTCGCGCTGATCGGAATCGTCGCCATGCAGGTGGCCCTGCTCCAGCTCAACGCCGGCATCGGACGCTCGGTGCAGAAGGCCGCCACGCTCGAGCACGCCAACTCGGCCCTGTCGGCGGAGGTGTCGAAGCTCCAGGCGAGCGACCTGAGCCAGGCCGGCGCGGCCGGGACGGGCATGGTCTTCGCGCCGCCCGGCGACGTCCGCTACCTGACCGTGAGCAGCGGCGACGCCGCACGGGCGGCGGCATCGATGGTGCCGCTCGCCGCGGCCCGCCCGTCGACCGCCACGGGGACGGCGGCGGCCGGCTCCTCGGGCACGAGCGGGTCGGCGGGCGGGGCTTCGGCCGCCGGGGGGACGGGCCAGTCGAGCGGCCCGACGCCGGGCGGCGCGTCCGCCGCGGGCGGGATCGGGACGTCGAGCGGGTCGACGGCGGGCGGCTAGTGTCCGCCGGGAGCGCGTGATGGCACCGATGCAGCGACGCATCGGCAAGCTGTTCGCCCTGTTCGTCCTGCTGCTGATGCTGGCCGCCGCCCGCAGCCTCTACCTCGGGGTCTTCAAGGCCGGGATGCTCCGCCGGGCGGCGCTGTCGGAGCAGCTCAGCACGGTCAAGGTGCCGGCGCTGCGGGGCTCGATCCTCGACCGCAACGGTCTCGTCCTCGCCGTCTCCGAACCGGCTGACGACATCTCCGCGACCCCCTACCTGGTGCGCGACCCGGGAGCCGTCGCCCTACGGCTCGCCCCGCTCCTGGGGACGACGTCCGACGTCCTCCTGCGCAAGCTGACCGCCCGCGGCACCGGCTTCGTCTACCTCGCGCGGCATCTGCCCGACGCCCAGGCCAAGGCGGTGGCCAAGCTCCACATCGCCGGGATCAGCCTGACGCCGGTCGGCCGGCGCGGCTATCCCGACAACGCGCTCGCGTCGCAGGTACTCGGGACGGTGGGCATCGACGGCCAGGGCCTGTCGGGCCTCGAGTACTCGGCCGACCGGGTTCTGGGCGGCAGCGACGGTAAGCGCAATGTCGTGACCGACGCCCTCGGGGCCCCGATCTCGATCCAGGACATCACGCCGGCGCGGCCGGGGCGCTCGATCGCGCTGACGCTCGACGCGGCGCTCGAGAGCAAGGTCGAGGACACCCTCGGACAGGTGGGGGCCGCGTTCCGGCCCAAGCAGGCGACGGCGATCGTGATGGACCCGCGCACCAACGCGATCCTGGCCATGGCCAACTGGCCGCGCGTCGACGCCAACGACGTCGGCGGCGCCCCGGCCCCGGCGCGCCAGAACCACGCCGTCGGGATGACCTACGAGCCGGGCTCGACGTTCAAGATCGTCACCGTGGCCGGCGCGCTCCAGGCCGGCTTGGTCACGCCGGACAAGAGCTTCTACCTGCCGCCGTCTCTGACCTTCTACGACCGGACGATCCATGATGCCGAGGCGCGCGGGCCGGTCACCCTCACCACGGCGGAGATCCTCGCGCGGTCGAGCAACATCGGCGCGATCGAGATCGGCTCGCTGCTCGGGCGTCAGCGGTTCGACGCGTGGGTGCGGCGGTTCGGCTTCGGCAGCCCGACGAGCTCGGACCTGACCGGGGAGGAGCGGGGGATCGTGCCGCGTCTTTCCCAGTACTCGGGCGCCTCGATGGGCAACCTGCCGATCGGGCAGGGCGAGTCGGTGACCGCTCTCCAGCTGGCCACGGCCTACGCCGCGATCGCCAACGGCGGCGTGCTGCGGCCGCCGCACCTCATCGACGCCGTCGGTGGCCGGCCGACGCCGCCGCCGGCCGGTCGGCGCATCCTCGACCCAGGGGTGGCGAGCTCGGTGCGCCAAATGCTCGAAGGGGTGTTGGCGCCGGGCGGGACGGCCAGCGAGGTCGTGATCCCCGGCTACCAGTTGGCGGGCAAGACCGGTACGGCCAACGTCGCCATCCCCGGCGGGTACTCGGCCACGCGCTTCGTCGCCTCGTTCGTCGGCTTCGCCCCGGCGCGCGACCCGAAGGTACTCGTCGCCGTCGTCGTCGACGAGCCGCAGGGAGGGAGCTACTCGGGCGGCCAGGTCGCCGCCCCGGCGTTCGGCAAGATCATGTCCTTCGCGCTGCCGTATCTGAAGATCCCGCCGGGGTAGCCCGGTCATAGACTGGTCGAGCATGCGCCTGGATGAGCTGACCGGGGAGCGGACGGACGCCGGCGCGGTCGAGGTGACGAGCCTGGCCTACGACAGCCGGGCGGTCACCCCGGGTGCGCTGTTCTTCTGCGTCAACGGGTTCGAGCGCGACGGCCACGACTTCGCCGCCGCCGCCGTGGCCGCCGGGGCGGTGGCCCTCGTGGTCGAGCGGCCGCTCGCGCTGGGCGTGTCCGAGCTGTGGGTGCCGGACGTGAGGGCGGCGATGGCCCCGTTGGCCGCGCGCTTCCACGGCGATCCCACCGCCCGCCTGCGGGTGGTCGGCGTGACCGGGACCAACGGGAAGACGACGACCGCCTTTCTGGTGCGGTCCCTGCTCGAGGCGGCCGGGGATCGGTGCGCGCTGATCGGGACGGTCAAGTCGGTGATCGGCGGCCGCGAGCGCGCGGTCGCCCGGACCACGCCCGAGGCGGTCGAACTCCAGGGGGCGTTTGCGGCGATGGTCGCCGCCGGCGACCGGGCGTGCGCGATCGAGATCTCCTCCCACGCCCTCGCGCTGCACCGGGCCGACGCGATCCACTTCGCCGCGGCGATCTTCACCAACCTCACCCAGGATCACCTCGACTTCCACGCCTCGATGGACGACTACTTCACCGCCAAGCGGCGGCTGTTCGAGCTCGGCCCGGGGGTCTCGGTGGTCAACGTCGACGACGGATACGGCCGGCGACTGGCGGCTGAGCTGTCCGATGCGGTCACCTTCGCGGTCGATGCCGACGCCGACTACACGGCCCACGAGGCGAGCTTCACGCTGTCGGATGCCCGCTTCGTCCTGCGCTCGCCGGAGGGCGAGATCGAGCTCCGCTCGCCGCTGCCGGGGAGCTTCAACGTCTCGAACGTGCTCGGCGCGGTCGCCGCCGTCCACCGCCTCGGCGTGCCCCTGGCGGTGATCGCCGACGCCCTGCCGAGGATCGTCCCGGTTCCCGGACGCTTCCAACCGGTCGACGAGGGCCAGCCGTTCGCCGTGCTCGTCGACTACGCCCACACCCCCGACTCGCTCGAGAACGTGCTACGGGCGGCGCGGTCGCTGAGCCACGGCCGGCTGATCTGCGTGTTCGGCTGCGGCGGAGACCGCGATCGCGGCAAGCGCCCGCAGATGGGCCGGATCGCCGCCGAGCGCTCGGACGCGGTCGTCGTCACGTCGGACAACCCCCGCTCGGAGGACCCTGAGGCGATCGTCGAGGAGGTGCTGGCCGGGGCAGTGGGCCCGGCGGCCGTCGAGCCGTGCGTCGATCGGCGCGCGGCGATCGCGCGCGGGATCGCCCTGGCCGGCGCGGGCGACGTGGTGGTGATCGCCGGGAAGGGACACGAGCAGGGCCAGGAGTTCGCGGGGGGTCGCAAGCTTCCGTTCGACGACGTCGAGGTCGCGCGCGAGGTCCTGCGCGCCCGGGCGGCCGTCGCCGCCCCCCGCCGATGACCGGCCGGGACGCCGAGTGGGTGGCCCGGGCGGCGGGTGCGACCGTGGCGCGCGGCGCCGCCGGAGGCCCGCGC
>JBPCNA010000088.1:0-16296 GCA_051001735.1 Solirubrobacteraceae bacterium | reverse complement strand
GCGGTGGGCGGGTGCGCGGCGGCGGCGGCCGCGGCGGCAGCGCCGTTGCCGGTCAGCGCGGCGCGGGCCTGCGCCTCGTCGACGGCCGAGGCGGGGGCCTTGACCTCGATCCCGGCGGCGGTGAGCTTGGCCAGCACGTCCTTGCTGGACATGCCGTGCTCCTTGGCCAGTTCATGTACGCGTTTCTTTGCCATCAGTCAATCGATTCTAGGTGGTTGCGGTCAGAAGTACGGTTGCGCTCGGCCACGGCGTCGGCCTTCGAGGGGGAGGCGAGGAGGTCGGGGGGGATCCGCACCGGCTGGCGCAGAGCGCGGGCGAGGCCGCCGCGGCGGACCGCCCGGTCGAGGCAGGCCTGGTCGACGTCCGGCGAACCCTCCGATGACGGGGCGGGCCGGCAGAGGTAGGCGCCGCGGCCGCCGCGACGGCCGGCCGGGTCGGGGACGGCGAGCCCGTCGGCGGCGACCAGCCGGAGAAGCTTTGGCTTGGCCGCCGAGCGTCCGCAGCCGACGCACCGGCGCTGCGGCTCGGAAGCCGGACTCGGCACGCGGTGACGCTTACTCCGCGGAGGGCGTCGCGCTGACGACCTGGTCGGAGCCGGTGCCGGCGAGGGCCTGGTGGGCGTCGAGGCCGCAGTAACGCGAGCCGGGGAGCGAGGCGTTGGGGCAGCGGCGGCCGGTCGACATGACGGCGGCGCAGCGGCCCTGGACGTCCTCCTCCTCGTAGCCGTGCTCGGCCTCTTCGGCGGCGAACTCGCTCTCTGACTTGATGTCGACACGCCAGCCCGTGAGGCGGGCGGCGAGGCGGGCGTTCTGGCCCTCGCGGCCGATGGCGAGGGAGAGCTGGTCGTCGGGGACGATCACCGTCGCCTGCTTGGCGTCGTCGTCGACGAGGACCTCGCGGACGCGGGCCGGGGAGAGGGCCTTGGCGACGAAGCGGGCGGGCTCGTCGTTGTAGGGGATGATGTCGATCTTCTCGCCGCGGAGCTCCGAGACGACCATCCGCACCCGCGACCCGCGGGGGCCGACGCACGCGCCGACGGGATCGACGCCGTCGGCGTGGGAGATGACGGCGATCTTCGACCGGTAGCCGGGCTCGCGGGCGACGTTGGCGATCTCGACCAATCCGTCGGCGATCTCGGGAACCTCGAGCTCGAACAGCTTCTTGATCAGCTCGGTGTCGCGCCTCGACACGATGATCGAGGGCCCCTTCGTCGAGGGCGAGACCTCCTTGATCACCGCCTTGATCCTCTGGGAGTGGTCGTAGCGCTCGCCGTCGACCTGCTCGGACTTCGGGAGGAGGGCCTCGACGCGCTCGCGGAGCTGAACCAGGGTGTAACGGGAGTCCGACTGCTGGACGATCCCGGTGATCAGCTCGCCGACGCGGTCGCGGTACTCCTCGTACATCATGTCCCGCTCGGCCTCGCGGATGCGCTGGAGGATCACCTGCTTCGCGGTCTGGGCGGCGATCCGTCCGAAGTCGTCGGGCGTGACGTCGCGCTCCTCGATCTGGTCGCGGTACTCGGCGAACTTGGCGGGATCGATCTCGGGATCCTCGGGCTCGCGCATCTCGCCGGTCTCGGGATCGACGGTGGTCGCCTCGTCGATCGTCTCGACGATCAGGTGGGCCTCGAGGCGCTCGGGGATGATCAGCTCGATGACGCGGAAGTCGGCCGTCTCGCGGTCGATCTCGACGCGGGCGTACTTGGCGGCGGTCGGCTGCTTCTTGTAGGCCGAGAGGAGGGCGTCCTCGAGCGCGACCATCAGCTTCTCCGGTTCGATGCCCTTCTCGCGCGCCAGTGCATGCATCGCATCCAAGATCTCGCGTGACATAGGCCTACTCCTCGACGAGGTGGGATCGTTTGATGGCGCTGTAGGGGATCGCCAGCACGCCCTCGGGGGCGGCGATCGTCACCGCGTCATTGGATGCCCCGACCAGCTCGCCGGTCAGGCTTCGGTTCGGGGCCAGCTCGCAGTCGGCTGCGGTGCGGAGTCGGGCACGCCGCCCGACGAAGCGCCGGAAGTGCTCCGGCTTGGTCAGGGGGCGCTTGGGCCCGGGAGAGGAGACCTCGAGGGCGAACCGCTCGCGGAGGTCGCCGAGCTCCTTCGTGACGCGCTCGCAGAGGGCGAGGGTGACGCCGTCGGGGTGGTCGATAAAGATGCGCAGGACGTCGCCGGCCTGCTCGACGAGCAGCACGTCGATCCCGGGGATCGGGGCTTCGAGTCGGTGTTCTATGTCGGTCGTAATGCTGTTCATGGCGCAAAAAAAGCGGGCGAGCGCCCACTTTCGGATTGGAGTTCGCCCGACGCTCGCCGGGCGCGAAAGCTACCCGTCGAGCATACCACCGGCGCGCGGCCAAAGGAGACCCTCGACGGTGTCGAGGACGGCACCGGCGACGGCGTGCTTGCCGTCCCGCGGAACGGCTCGGGCGTCGCCGGCGGTGAGGATCGTGACCTCGTTGTGGACGGCGTCGAAGCCGATGTCGCTGCGGGATATGTCGTTGACGACGATCGCGTCGAGCCGCTTGCGCAGAAGCTTCGCGCGACCCCGGTCGAGTGCTTTGGAGCCGTGTTCGGCGGCAAAGCCGATCAGAACCTGACCAGGTCTGCGGTGCTCGCCCAGGACGGCGAGGACGTCGGTGGTCGGCTCGAGCTCGACCGTCAGGCGGTCGTGATCGAGCTTGACGAGCTTCCCGTCGAGCGGGACGGACGGGCGGAAGTCGGCGACGGCGGCGGCCATCAGGAGGACGTCGGCGGTCGGGAACTCGGCGCGGCAGGCGCACTCGAGCTCGGCGGCCGTGGCGACGTCGAGGTAGCGGACGGCGGGGTTGCGGGGGAGGCGGACGTTGGCGGCGACGACGGTGACGGCGGCGCCGCGGGCGGCGGCCTCCTCGGCGAGGGCGAACCCCATCCGGCCGGAGGAGCGGTTGCCGACGAAGCGGACCGCGTCGATCGGCTCCTGGGTGCCGCCGGCGGTCACGAGGACCGTGAGACCGCTCCAGGCGCCCGCCGGGCGGGCCGCCTGCTCGCAGACGGCGAGGAGGTCGGCGGGCTCGGCGAGCCGACCGACGCCCTCCTCGCCGGGCGAGCCGAGGCGGCCGGTGCCGGGCGAGACGACGACGGCGCCGCGCGTGCGCAGGAGGACGAGGTTGGCCTGGGTGGCCGGATGCTCGTACATGTGGTTGTTCATCGCCGGGGCGAGGACGAGCGGGCAGGTCGCGGCGAGGGCGATCTCGGTGAGGAGGTTGTCGGCGAGGCCGGCGGCGAGCTTGGCGATCGTGTTGGCCCCGGCCGGGGCGATCAGGAGGAGCTCGGCGTTGCGGGCGAGCTCGAGGTGCCCGAGCGGCAGGTGGGCGGGGTACGCCTGCCCGGGAAAGGCGCCGCGGAGGGGGTCGGCGTCCACGTCATCGGTGAGGACGGGCGCGCCGGTGAGGGCGGCGAACGACGCCGCCCCGACGAAGCGGAGGGCGGCGGGCGTCTGGATGACGCGGACGGCGTGGCCGGCGGCGGTGGCCAGCCGGACGAACTCGAGCGCCTTGTAGGCGGCGATTCCGCCGGTGACCCCGAGGAGGATGCGCGCCATGGTGCGCCGGCGCGGCCGGCTAGTCCAGCGTTCCGGAGTTCCCTCGTGGGTCCGGCGGGCGGCTGGGCGTGATCTGGCGTCGGACGGTGTCCGTCCGCGTACCGGGGGCACGGGGGCAAACGCCGGGCGGCGCCAGGCACGTCCAGACGTTGCCAGACGCCGGGGGACTGCCGGAACGCTGCACTAGCGGTAGTGGTACTTCAGCTTGCCGGCCGCGACTTCCTCGAGGGCGATCGTGAGGTAGTTCTTGGAGCCGGTGTCGACCATCGGGGGCGGGAACTCGTCAAAGCTGCCCTCGCCGAGGTTCTGGTAGTACGAGTTGATCTGACGAGCGCGCTTGGCGGCGACGATCACGCTGGCGTAGTTGGAGTCGACGTGGTCGAGCAGCTTGTCGATGCGGGGAGAGGTGACGGGCATGGTCCCTTTCGCGGTTGACGCCTGATTCTAGTGGACGCGGAGGCCGGGATCGGGTGATGGCCGTCGGGGAGGCCGGTGGCGGGTGGGCGGCTCACAGGTTTTCTACATTGACTCCGAAAAACGGAGTAAACATCGAAAACCTCGCCGGGCCGTGCGTCAGGGGCGGTGGTCGTCGAACACGGCGAGCAGCTCGGCGACCGCCGGCTCGAGCCGGTCGTTGACGATCACGTGGGGGAACTCGCCGGCGGCGTCGAGCTCGCGGCGGGCCAGCTCGAGCCGGGCATCGACCTGGTCGGGGTCGTCGGTGCCGCGGCCGACGAGGCGGGCGCGTAGCTCGCCGAAGCTCGGCGGAGCGATGAACACCTGGACCGCCTCGGGCAGGGCCTCGCGGACCTGACGGGCGCCCTGGAGGTCGATCTCGAGGACGACGGGAGCGCCGCCGGCCGTCCGGGCGTCGAGCTCGCTCCGAAGGGTTCCGTAGCGGTTCCCGGCGTACTCGGCGTGCTCGACGAACTCGCCGGCCGCCGCCCGGCGATCGAACTCGTCGGCGGCGAGGAAGTGGTAGTCGACCCCGTGGCGCTCACCGATCCTCGGCGTCCGCGTCGTCGCAGAGATCGCCAGCTCGAGCTGGGGGTGGCGCTCCAGCAGGGAGCGGATCAGCGTGCCCTTGCCGACGCCCGACGGTCCGGTGATGACGAAGACGCGGCCTGACACGACCGCCACTGTGACAGCCGCGTCAGACGGCGGCGGGCGCCGCTCCTACCTGGCGACGATGGTGAAGCGGAGCTTCGCCGGCACCGCCGTCCGGCCGTGGGCGGTGGCCCCGATCACGACGGCGAAGCGCCCGAGGGGGAGCCTCGCGGTCCGGGAGAGACGGCCGTCGAAGGTCACCTTGTTGCGTCCCGCGTGCCCGGCGAAGTGGAGCCGGCCCGCGGTCACCTTCCGCCGGCAGCCCGGCCGGCCGCGATTGCTCGCGGTCGGCGGGACGCAGCGGCCGCCGGCCGTGCGGCCGGCGGCATACCTCGTGAACGTAAGCGTGACCGCGCTCGGCTGGCTGAGCCGGAACGAGAAGGTCGTGCCGATCGGGTGGAGCTTGGCCGCGAGGTGAGCGAGCTTGCCCGCCTCCCGCCAGACCGAGTGGGTCTGCGACGCGGAGAGGACGGTCGGAACCACGTCGACCACCGTGTAGGCGACCGTCTGGCGAGTCGCGCTCCCGTTGCCGTCGGTGGCCGTCGCGGTGAAGGTGTGGGTGCCGAGCTCGCCGGTGTCGATCGCGACGCCGTCGGCGACCGTACCGGTGCACGAGGCGAGCGCCGCATTCTGGGCGGTGCAGGTGAACTTCGCCGGGACGGTCTCGGCCTGGATGTAGCTCGCCGCGTTGGCCGGCGAGGTGATGCTCACCGTCGGCGGCGGCCCGGCCGTGCGGACGTAGACGGCGCCTTGGCGGGCGTGGCCGGCGACCGTGTGGCCGGGCGCACCGGCGACCACCGACGGTCCGGCGGCGGCGACCGACCAGCCGAGCTCGTCACCCGTCGCCCCGTCGGCGGCGGCGAGCTCGGCCGTCGGGAAGTTCGTACTCGCCCAACCGCCGGGAGGCATCGCGAACACGTAGGCGGCGCCCTGGGCGTCGCGGTTCGGTAGGACGAGGTGGAGGGGCGCTCCGACGACGACCGTGGTGCCGGAGACCGCGACCGAATTGCCGAGGGTGTCCATCGCCCCGCCGTCCGGGGCGGTCAGCTCGGCGGCCGGGAGGTTGCTGTTGCGCCAGCCGGTGGCCGGCATCGTGTACACGTAGGCCGCGCCCTGTTGCGCGTTGTCGTTGAGCTGGCGGATCGGCGCTCCGGCGACGAGCGTGCCGCCCGCGAGGGCGACGGCCCGGCCGAGCTGGTCCCCGGCGCCGCCGTCGACCGCCGTCAGTTCGGCGGTCGGGAGGGTCGTCGTCGTCCAACCGCCGGCCGGCATCGTGAAGACGTAGGCCGCCCCCTCGGCCGCGTGGCTGCCGACGTCGCGGAACGGGGCGCCGGCGACGAGCGAGCCGCCGGAGATCGCGACCGAGTAGCCGAGCAGGTTGCCGGCCGCGCCGTCGGCGACCGTCAGCAGGGCGGTCGGGGCGGTGGTGGTCGTCCAGCCGCCGGCCGGCTTGACGAAGACGTAGGCCGTCCCCTGGCGCTCGTGGCCGGCCACGGCGCGGTAGGGCGCACCGGCGACGACGGTGTCGCCGGAGACGGCGACCGACTCCCCGAGCTGGTCGCCGGCCGCGCCGTCGGCGACCGTCAGCTGGGCGGTCGGGGTACTCGTGCTCGTCCAGCCGGCGGCCGGCTTGACGAAGACGTAGGCGGAGCCCTGCAGGGCGTTGGCGGCGACGGTATGGGCGAGCGCGCCGGCAACGACGGTGTCACCGGAGAGGGCGACCGCTCCACCGAGCTGGTCGCCGGCGACCCCGGTGGTCAGAACGGCGGCCGGGGCGCTGGTGCTCGTCCAGCTGCCGGGCGCGATCGTGAAGACGTAGGCCGCGCCGGTCCGGAGACTTCCGCCGGCGGCATGGGCGGGGGCCCCGACGACGATCGTGGTGTCGGAGCTCGCGACCGAGAAGCCGAGCTCGTCGTCCTGCGCCCCGTCGGCAGCGGTCAGCTCGGCCTGGGCGAGTACCGGGTCGATGTGCAACGGGTAGCGGGCGCCGGCGTCGGCGACCCGGATCGAAAGGCGCCGGCCGGAGAGCTCGAGCCAGGCGGGGAGCACGCGTCCGCCGGCGTCGGTCGCCCGGAGCCCGGCGTAGCGCAGGTTGGTGCCGGGTCGGCAAAGGGCGAGCTGGCCGCCGCTGAGGGTGGCATCGAGGTTGCCCGAGACCCTCAGCGCCACCGTGAGCGGACCGGTCCCACCAGGCGCCCGGGCGACGTCGAAGCCCTGCTCGAGCCCGAGAGCCCCGTTGGCGTACCACTCCGTCAGCGGCCCGCGGGCGTAGGTGACGCGGTTCGCCACGGCGCGCGGCGCCGCCGCGACCGGTCGGACCAACGCCTCGCCGCGCCCGTACCCGACCAGCGACAGCCCGACGGTCCCGTGACCGCTCGCGACCGTCACCGCGCCGCCGGAGAACTGAAGCCGGAGCCGCTCAGCCGCGTTGACTCCGCCGAGCCCGACGATCCCGTAGGCCGGATCGGCCCGCGTCACCGCCGCGGCGATCGGTCCCCGCGCCGCGGCCGGAAGACTCGCCAGCCCCTGTGGAGACGCCGTCCGCGGCGCCGCCACGCTGCCGCCCACGAGCACGACGACCACCGCCCCGACCGCTACGACGGCGAGCCCACCGGCCAACACCCGAATCCGACTGACTGCAAGCATCGGCGACGTCCTCTCCGCGGGATTCCCTCTACGAGCCGGAACGTCGGCGACCGGGGAATGTTGCGCGGCCCCGACCAGACCGGCTCGACCGGCGCCGGACCCCACCGGCGGTCGACCGCCCCGGCAGGGCAGTTTGAACGCTCAGGGCAGACGGCGGTGGCGCACCCGGCCGCCGTTCACCCAGGTCAGCGAGTGGCCGGAGAATCCGAGCTGGGCGGTGCTGGCCCGCGGTCCCGAGTCGAGCGCGACCGGCGACTCGGCCGGGGGCGCGAGATAGGCGAGGACGCTGCCGACGGTGTCGATCGGGTTCTGCCGGTCCGGAGATCGACGGCGTCGACCGAGACGAAGTCGGGCGAGTTCGCGTCGGGCGCGTCGACCACTCCATCGGCCACGGTGGTGTCACGGAGGGCGATCGCCGGGGGCGCGAAGAGGCTACCGCCGCCGTCCTCGGAAGCGACGGGCGCGCGGACGAGTCGGCCGCCGAGGGCGCTGTCGGACGCGAGCACCGCCGAGCCGAGCCCGACCGCCGCGAGCGGCCGGAGCTTCAACGACCCGTCCGTACGAAGCGCCGGCCCCTCCGAGGCGGCCGAACACCCCGACCGTCGGTCATCCCACCGACCCGCCGAGAAAACGCCCGAGCGCGATGCGGCGCGCAGTCCCGATCAGGAGCGAGGGTCCGCTTTGCGCGAAGCCCCCCCGTGGAGCATCCCCACCAGTTCCCCCCGCTGCCGTTCCGACAGTCCGCCGATTGTCTTGCTCGGCGAGATCCGGCAGTGGACGAGGATCTTGTTGACCTTGACCCGGCCGTACTTCGGCACGGCCATCAGCATGTCGCAGACCTTGGCCGTCTCGACGTACTCCGGCGGATCCTGGAGGAGCTTGTGGATCGACCGCCGGCCGGCCTTGAGGTCGCGCTTGAGCTCGGCGCGCAGCGAACGGATTTCGTTGGCCCGGGCCAACGCGTCCATGCGCTGGTGGAGTGACCGCTCGGGTGCCGTTGACGATTTCTGGACTGCGTTCGGACCCGTCGGCATGGGGCGCGAGTCTACTGCCTCGCTAGCCCCGATCAAGCCCCGGGTCGACATTTGGCTAGACCTCGACATGAGGTTGAGCGCCGTCGATGCGACTTGACGCTATTGGGCGGCTTTGCAGGGTTTTTTTACGGTGTAAGGCGAACCGTTCTGCGAACACACACTCTTATTCCTATCCTGCATTTTGCGGCGAAATGTCCGCCAGCTCACGGGCGATTCGGGCCCCGGCCGACGGATCCCGGAAGCTCTCCGTGCCGACCGCCACGAGGGTCGCCCCGGCGGCCAGGAGATCGGCCGCGTCGCGCCCCCGCGAGACCCCGCCCATGCCGACGATCGGGATCTCCACCCGCTCGGCGACGGCCGAGACCTGCGCCAGGGCGACCGCTCGGATCGCCGGCCCCGAGAGGCCGCCGAAGCGCCCGCCGAGCCACGGCGCGCCGCTCCGCCGATCGATCGCCATCGCGCGGAGCGTGTTGATCAGCGAGACCGCATCGGCCCCGGCCGCCTCGGCGGCCGCCGCCGCCGCCGCCACATCGGACGTGTTCGGCGTCAGCTTGACGATCAACGGCCGTCCCCACCGCGGCCGGACCCGCGCGACCAGTGCCTCGAGCTCGCGCGGGTCGGCCCCGATGTCGAGTCCGGTCTGGACGTTCGGGCACGAGACGTTGAGCTCGATCGCCGCCACCGCCGGCTCCCCCACCAGGGCCTCGACGAGCTCGGCGAACTCGTCGGCCGTCGAGCCCATCACGTTGGTGATGATCGGCACCCCGAGCTCGACCAGGCCCGGGAGGTCGTGCTCGAGATAGCCGGCGAGCCCCCGGTTCGGAAGGCCGATCGAGTTGATCATCCCCGCCGGCGTCTCCCACAGCCGCGGCGGCGGGTTGCCCTGCCGCGGAGCCAGGGTGATCGTCTTCGAGACGAACGCCGCGAACGGGAACGATCGGATCACGCTGTCGCCGAAGCACCGCCGGGCGGCCAGGGCGTCGAACGTCCCCGAGCCGTTGATCACCCGATGGGCGAGCTCGAGTCCGCAGAACCCGATCACCCGGCCGGCCTTCGCCGCCGCCCGGTCATGCGACGGCTTCGAGCACGGCGGCGTCGAACACCGGTCCGTCGACGCAGACCCGCCGGTAGCCGTCGCGGGTGGCCACCACGCAGCCGTAGCAGGCGCCGAAGCCGCAGGCCATCGGCGCCTCGAGCGCCAGCTCGGCACGGATCCGGCGCCGGACGCAGAGTGCCCGGACCGCCTCGAGCATCGCCGGCGGTCCGCAGGCGTAGAGCGTCGGAGGCGCGTCGCCCGCCCGGTCCAACTCCGCCTCGAGCAGCTCGGTGACCAGTCCGTGGTGGCCGACCGAGCCGTCGTCGGTGGCCACGGACGCGTCGCGGAGGAGGCTCGCGCCCGCCGCATGACGAGCGTCCCGGAAGCCGAGCAGCGCCGGGCAGCCGAACGCGCGTTGGACGGCGGCGACGGCGGCGATCCCGACGCCCCCGGCGACGACGAGCGCCGGCCCGGCCGGCCAGGTGAAGCCGACGCCGAGCGGTCCCGTCAGCCACATCTCCTCGCCCACCCGCAGCCTGGACAGCCGCCGGGTTCCGGGACCGACGTCCTCGAGCAGGAAGCGAAGCCGCCCGCCGGCGGCGTCGAGGACCGAGCAGGCCCGCGCCAGGAACGGCCGCTCACCCTCTCCGGCGCCCCAATGCTCGGCCGCGGCGAGCATGTAGAACTGGCCCGGCGCCGGGGGATGCGCCCGTCCCTGCGGGTCGTCGACGGCGACGACCACGTAGGCGCCGACCTCCTCCCGCCCGACCACCGCGGCCGACCGGCGGCCGAACGGCGCCGTCATCCCGCGCGAACCCCGCCACCCCCGGTGCCACCCGGAGCCGCCCCGAGGGATCCACCGCGAGCCGCCGGACCGTGGATCTCCTGCAGCGAGACGACGGGCGCCCGGCGCTTGCGCGCCGCCTCGATCGCCCTCGCCGCGGCCTGTCCGCCCGACAGCGTGGTGATGCACGGGATTCCCCGGGCCACCGCCGCCCGCCGGATCTCCCAGCCGTCCGAGCGGGCGCCCGAGCCGGTCGGGGTGTTGATCACCAGGGCGATGTCGCCGCGTTCGATCCAGTCGACCACGTGGGGCGAGCCCTCCCCGACCTTGTTGAGCGTCGTCGCCGGCACGCCGATCCCCTCCATCGCCCGGGCCGTCCCGGCGGTCGCCACGATCGCGAAGCCGAGCCCGTGGAGCTGGGCGGCGATTGCCGCGCCGGCCGCCTTGTCGGCGTCGGTCACCGTGATGAACACCGTCCCCGACGACGGCAGCTCTGCCCCGGCGGCGGCCTGCGCCTTGGCGAAGGCGGTCTCATAGTCGGCGGCGATCCCCATCACCTCGCCGGTGGACCGCATCTCCGGCCCGAGCAGCGAGTCGGCCCCGGCGAAGCGGTTGAACGGGAGCACCGCCTCCTTGACCGAGACGTGGGACCCGGCCATCGGGTCGGCAGGGAGGCCGAGGTCGGAGATCCGCTCGCCGAGCATCAGCCGGCAGGCCATCTTCGCGAGCGGGACGCCGACCGCCTTGGAGACGAACGGGACCGTCCGCGACGCCCGCGGGTTGGCCTCGATCACGTAGAGCGACCCGTCGCCGGTGACCGCGAACTGGACGTTCAGAAGGCCGATCACCCCGAGCTCGAGCGCGATCCCCTGCGTCTGCTCGCGGATCTGCCCGAGCGTGGCCGCGCCGAGCGAGTGCGGCGGCAGCACGCAGGCCGAGTCGCCCGAGTGGATGCCCGCCTCCTCGACGTGCTGCATGATCCCGCCGACCCAGACGTCCCGGCCGTCGCAGAGGGCGTCGACGTCGACCTCGATCGCGTGCTCGAGAAAGCGGTCGAGGAATATCTCCCTTTCCTCTGGAGCGGTCCCCGGTGGGCGCGAGGGTGTCGCGTGGGGCGTCGTGCGGATCAGGTAGTCGGCCAGGTCCGCTTCGGAGTAGACGATCTCCATCGCCCGGCCGCCGAGCACGTAGGACGGCCGCACGAGCAGCGGGAAGCCGACGTCCCGGGCGATCGACAGGGCGCCGTCGACGGTGTGGGCGGTCGCGTAGGGCGGCGCCCGGTAGCCGAGGCGGTCGAGCAGGGCGCCGAAGCGGCCGCGATCCTCGGCGGCGTCGATCGCGTCGACGCTCGTCCCGAGGAGCTTGACGCCGGCGTCGCGGAGGCCGGCGGCCAGGCGGAGCGGGGTCTGGCCGCCGAACTGGACGATCACCCCCTCGGGCTGCTCGACCGCGATCACCCCGAGGACGTCGTCGAGGGTGAGCGGCTCGAAGTAGAGGCGGTCGGACGTGTCGTAGTCGGTCGACACCGTCTCCGGGTTGCAGTTGATCATCACGGCGTCGCGGCCCGACTCCCGGACGGTCATCGCCGCGTGGACGCAGCAGTAGTCGAACTCGATCCCCTGGCCGATCCGGTTGGGGCCCGACCCGAGGATGACCACGCTCGGCCGGTCGCCCCCGGTGCCCGGATGGCTGCGTTCGACCTCGTGACGGGGCCGCCCGTCGGGGCCGGGGCGCTCCCAGGCCGAGTAGTAGTAGGGGGTCCGGGCGGCGAACTCGGCGGCGCAGGTGTCGACCGACTTGAACGTCCGCACACCGGCGAAGGGCGACTGCGGGTCGGCGGCGAGGGCGGCGAGCTCACGCAGGAACCAGCGGTCGATCTGCGTGGCCTGGTGGGCCTCCTCGACCGTCGCCCCGCGGCGGAGCGCCTCGAGCAGCTCGTCGTAGCGGGGCGGCCCGGGGGGGCTGGCCCGCTTGGGGAGTTCGGCCACGGGGAGGTCGAGCGCCGGGAGGGCGTCGAGCTCGCGCGAGCGCATCGCCTTGGCGAACGCCTGGTTGAACGTCCGGCCGATCGCCATCGCCTCGCCGACCGACTTCATCTGGGTGGTCAGGCTCGAGTCCGAGCCCTGGAACTTCTCGAAGGCGAAGCGGGGCCACTTGACGACGACGTAGTCGATCGTCGGCTCGAAGCTGGCCGGGGTCGCCCCGGTGATGTCGTTGAGGATCTCCTCGAGCGCGTAGCCGACGGCGAGGCGGGCGGCGATCTTGGCGATCGGGAAGCCGGTCGCCTTGGAGGCGAGGGCTGAGAACCGGGACACGCGGGGGTTCATCTCGATCACGACGATCTCGTCGGTCTCGGGGTTGACGGCGAACTGGACGTTCGACCCGCCGGTCTCGACGCCGACCGCCCGGATCACCTTGATCGCCTGGTCGCGGAGGCGCTGGTACTGCTTGTCCGAGAGGGTCTGCTGGGGGGCGACGGTGACCGAGTCGCCGGTGTGGACGCCCATCGGGTCGACGTTCTCGATCGAGCAGATGATCACGACGTTGTCGTTATGGTCGCGCATCACCTCGAGCTCGAACTCGCCCCACCCGAGGACCGACTCCTCGACCAGCACCTGCCCGATCGGCGAGGCGGCGATCCCGGCGGCGACGAAGCGCTCGAACTCCTCGTCGGTCCGGGCGATGCCGCCGCCCTGGCCGCCGAGGGTGAAGGCCGGGCGGATGATCGCCGGGAGGCCGAGCTCGGCGCGGGCGAGGCGCGCCTGCTCGCCGGTCTTGGCGATCGCCGAGCGCGGCACCCGCAGCCCGGCGGCCTGCATCGTCTCGCGGAAGAGGTCGCGGTCCTCGGCCCGGTTGATCGCCCCGTAGTCGGCGCCGATCAGCTCGACGTCGTAGCGGGCGAGCGTGCCGTCCTCGGTCAGGCGGGTCGCGAGGTTGAGCGCCGTCTGGCCGCCGAGGGTCGGCAGCAGGGCGTCGGGCCGCTCGCGCTCGATGATCTGGGTCACCGGGCCCGGGAGGAGCGGCTCGATGTAGGTCTGGGTGGCGAACTCGGGGTCGGTCATGATCGTCGCCGGGTTCGAGTTGACGAGGATCACCTCGTATCCCTCCTCGGCGAGGACCTTGCACGCCTGGGCGCCCGAGTAGTCGAACTCGGCGGCCTGGCCGATGACGATCGGGCCCGACCCGAGGATCATGATCCGCTCGATGTCGTCGCGCCGGGGCAAGCTAGTTGTTGCGGTCGGCGTTGATCTCGGCGACGAAGCGGTCGAAGAGATGGAGTGCGTCGTGGGGTCCCGGGCCGGCCTCGGGGTGGTACTGGACGGTGGCGCCGACGACGTCGCGGAGGGCGAGGCCCTCAACGGTGCGGTCGTAGAGGTTCAGATGGGTCAGCTCGGCGACGCCGAAGTCGGTCTCCCAGCGGACGGGCTCGTCGCCGGGGATGGTGCGGGCGCCGCCCGGCCCGATCACCGCAAAGCCGTGGTTCTGGCTGGTGATCTCGATCCGCCCGGTCTGGAGATCCTTGACCGGGTGGTTGGCGCCGCGGTGGCCGAAGGGGAGCTTGTAGGTCTCGAGGCCGACCGCCCGGCAGAGGAGCTGGTGGCCGAGGCAGATCCCGAAGACCGGCTTGCGGCCGATCAGCCGGCGGAGCTGGGCGACGATGTGGTCGAGCGCGGCCGGGTCACCCGGGCCGTTGGCCAGGAAGACGGCATCGGGATCGAGGGCGAGGACCGCGTCGGCGTCGGTCGTGCACGGGAGGAGGATCAGGCGCGCCCCGCGCGCCCGGAGGTTGGCGACGATCGAAAGCTTGATCCCGGTGTCGATCACGGCGATCGTCGGACCGTCGACGCGGCTGCCGGCGGCCGCCTCGAGGATCGACGGCTCGGCGCCGGTGACCTCACCGGCCAGGTCGCGGCCGATCATCGCGGCCTCGCCGGCGATCAGCGCCATCGCCTCGTCCTCGGCGTGGCCGTCGTCGAAGATGCCGCCGCGCATCGCCCCCCGGTCGCGGATGTGGCGCACCAGCGAGCGGGTGTCGAGCCCGGTGACGGCCGGAACCCCGCAATCGCGCAGCCAGTCGAGCCAGCCGCCCTCCGAGGTGGCGGCGTCGTCGCCGTTGCGGGCGTCGCGCATGATCACGCCGCGGGCGTGGATCCGGTCGGATTCCATGGCCCCGGCGCTGACGCCGTAGTTGCCGATGTGCGGGTAGGTGAAGACGATCAGCTGGCCGGCATAGCTCGGGTCGGTGACCGACTCCTGATAGCCGGACATCGAGGTGTTGAAGACGACCTCGCCGGTTACCGCGCCGGCCGCGCCGGTGCCGTCACCGTCGAAGCGCGCACCGTCCTCAAGCAGCACGTAGCTCATCTGCAACCATGTCCTTCCTGGCCTCGCCGGACCGGGTTAAAGGATTGGCGGCTGACTGTAGCATTGGCCGTGGACGCCGCCGGTCGCCATCGAGCGAGCGCCGGCGAGCCATCCGCGGCCCGCCCGGGCTCGCCCGGGTCGGGGCACTCCCACTGGAGGCACGACCTTGCAACTCCGCCCCTGCGTCACGTTCCTGACCGCTGCCCTCGCCGTACTTGCCCTGCCGGCCTGCGGCAGCTCGAGCTCGAACTCGGGCACGACCTCGACGACGACCTCGACGCCGGCGTCCAAGACTCCGGTCGCCAAGACGCCGGCAGGCGCGGCCTCGACCGTGGCCCTGATGGCGAATCCCTCGGGCGTGTTCGCCTACAACCAGAAGTCGCTGTCGGCCACGGCCGGAAAGGTGACGATCGACTTCACCAACCAGGCGCCGGTCCCCCACAACGTGGCGGTCGCCGAGGGCTCGAAGACGCTCGGCGAGACCCCGGTGTTCAACGCCGGCACGAAGACCTTGACCCTGACGCTGGCCAAGGGGAGCTACACGTACTTCTGCACGGTGCCCGGACACCGGCAGCAGGGCATGGAGGGCACTCTGACCGTCAGCTGATCGGGCTGGCCTCGGGCTCGGGGCTGGCAGCGGGGTCCGGGCTCAGCTCGGGGTCGGGGTTCGAGTCGTTGGCCGGGCTCAGCTCGGGGTCCGGGCCGGCCTCGGGGCCGAGCCGGCCTCGGGGCTCGGGGTCCAGGGCGGGGCGAACGCGTCGGGCGGACGGACGAGCGCCGGGGCGCCCCGCTCGGGAAAGGGGATCTCGACAAGGTCGAAGTCCCGCGGGACGACGGTGGCGGGGAAGACGGCGCGAGCCTCGTCGCGGAGCTCGCCGCCGCCGTAGCGCGAGGAGAGATGGGTGAGGGCGAGGAGGCGAACGCCGGCGTCGCGGGCGACGCCGGCCGCCTGCTGGGCGGTGCTGTGTCCGGTCTGCCTGGCCCGGTCGCGCTCGTCCTCGCCGAAGGTCGCCTCATGGACGAGGAGGTCAGCCTCGTGGGCGGCGAGGGCGAGCGTCTCCGAGGGGCCGGTGTCGCCGGAGACGACGACCTTGCGACCCTCCCGGGTCTCGCCGATGACCTGCTCGGGACGGACGCCGCCGATCGTCTCGCCGCGCTGGAGGCGGCCGAAGTCGGGACCGGGGGTGAGGCCGAGCCGGGCGGCGAGCTCGGCGTCGAAGCGGCCGGGACGAGCATCCTCGACGAGGGCGTAGCCGTAGGCGAGCCCGCGATGGCGGACGGCGAACGGGTGGATCTGGAGGGTGTCGCGCCGGATCGCCTGGCCGGGCTCGAGCTCGGCGATCGTCAGCTCGTAACCGAGCCGACCGTAGACGTGGCGGCGCATCACGTCCATCAGGCCGGCGAGGCCGGGCGGACCGTAGACGTTGAGCGGCCGGTCGCGATCCCGGAGATCGAACGACTTGAGCATCCCCGGGAGGCCGAGCCAGTGGTCGGCGTGGAGGTGGGTGATGAAGATGTCGGTGAGGTCGGCGAGGCCGACCGACCGGGTGAGCTGGCGCTGGGTCCCCTCGCCGCAGTCGATCAGGATCCGCTCGCCGCCGAAGCGGACGAGCAGGGCCGGCAGGCCGCGGCGGGCGCTGGGGACAGACCCGGCCGTGCCGACGAAGAAGACGGAGAGCTCCATGCCGGCCGAGGGTAGCGAGGGTCGGGCCGCGAGGGTCGGGCCGCGAGGCGGGGCCCGCCGG
>JBPCNA010000087.1:0-2879 GCA_051001735.1 Solirubrobacteraceae bacterium | reverse complement strand
CTCGCGCCCCGCGTCGGCCCTCCCGGCCGCCGGCCCGAGGCGGAACCGCTCGCCGGGGAAGCCCCGTTGTCCGACGCGGCGCCGCGGCCGCGGCCGAATCGCCGGCCGGAGGCCGGGGATGCACCGGTCGCGGAGGAGCCCTTGGCCGCCGCGGATCCCTTGCCGGCGGGCGGGCGTCTGGCGCCGCCACCCGACCGGGCCGCCGCCCGCGCCGCCTTCTGCTTGCGGCGGCCGACGGCGGCGAGCACGGTGAGGACGATGCCGACGAGGATCAAGCCGAGGAGCAGCGACGGGGCGAGCCCGATGCCGCCGAGCGGCCACCAGATCAGCTTGATCACGCCGGTGCCGAGGGCGATCACGGCGATCACCAGGGCGGCGAGGATCGCAAAGCCGCGGATGCGCAGGAACAGGCTCCCGCCTGGTGGGGGCGCGATCAGGCCCATCAGCCGCAGGCCCATCAGGGCGCGGCTCGACGGGGCCTCGTGGCCGAGCTTCTCGACCGCGTGCTTGAGGTCGTCGGCGCGGCGCTCGGCCAGCGCCAGGGAGGCGTCGGCCATGCGGCGAATGTGCATCCGCTCCTGCGGCCGCGAGGCGGCGATCGCCCGCTGGAAGTAGGTGCGGGCCGCCGGGGCGTCGTAGCGCTCGGCGGCACGGGCGCCGAGCAGGGCGAGGGCGATCGAGCGGTGCTTGGTCTCGCTCTGGAGCTCCTCGTCGGTGCGATCCTGCATGTCCTCCATCAGGCTCATCGGGAGGCCCTGCTCGATGCGCACCTGTCGTTGCTTGGCCATCCCCGCCAAGTCTAGGGATCTCCGACGCGTGGCCGCCGATATATTCGCGCGGTGCACACCCGCCGCCGCGCGACAATGCCCGCCTCGCCGGCGACCGCCCTGCTCGTCGCTCTGACACTCTGTGCGCTGCCCGCGGCGGCCCGCGGCCAGAGCCCCTCCCAGAGCCCCTTTTCGCAACTGCCGAGCGCGCCGCCGTCGACCCCGACGGTGACCGCCCCGACCCCGAGCACGACTTCGACGAGCGGCGGCGGCCTCTCCTCGACCGAGCAGATCGCACTGTTCGGCGCCGGCATCCTCCTGATCGGGGGGATCGCCTTCCTGATCCGCCGCGATGCCCACGCTCAGGCGCCGGCCGGGCGGCCGGCCGGCGCCGGCCCGCGGGCTACCACCAAGCCCAAGGCCAAGCGCGTCGAGCAGTCACGGAGCCGGGCCAAGGCGGCCCGCCGCCAGCGCAAGCGAGCGCGGGCGCGCTCGCGCTAGCGGTCCTTCGCCGGACCAGACCTCAAGCCATTTCGTCAGACGGGCCGCTCTACGTGGCGGCCCGGTCGAGCCCGGAGACGACGCGGTGGACGAGCGGCGTCGCCAGCGCCTCGCCGCGCTGGATCGCCAGGGCGACGGCCAAGCCGGCGAGCACGTCGATCAGATAGTGCTCGCCGAGGTAGACAACGGAGAAGCTCGCCAACCCGACGTAGGCCCAGCCGAGGGCGCCGTAGATCGGACCGACCTCGGCGAGGCCCATCGCGGTGATCGCCGCCGAGGCGACGTGGTCGGACGGCATCGACGCCCAGGGGTTGCCGGACATCGAGTCGTGGGTTTGGCGCGGCTGGCCGACCAGCGCCTCGAGGACGTGCCGCCTGACCCGTTCGACCTCCCCGTCCATCCGGCCGGCCTCCTCGGAGGCCCACCACGGCGGCGCCGTCGGCACGAGGTAGTAGAACGGGGTGGTCAGGTGGTAGGAGGCCGCGAGGCGCCCCGCCGCCCGGGGGACATACTCGTCGTGGCGCAGGAGCAGCCAGCCGAGCATCGCGTGGGGAAGGAACCAGGAGCCGTAGGCCAGCGTCACCGCTCGGTCGAGGTGGGTTACCCGCGGTGAGTGGCGCAACCGCCGCTGAAGCCGCTGCGTCGGGGGCATCCCCAGGCCGAGCAGGCGGTCGACGCGGATCGGAAAGTCGACGCGCAGCCGCTCGCGCAGCCGCTCGGGCCGCTCGTAGGGAAGGACCCAGGTGACGGTGAACGCCCACATGTAGGCGGCGCCGACCGCGACGTAGCGCCACTTCCGCCGCGGCGTGGCGGCCGCCACCGCGAGCGGTACGATCGAGACAGCCGCGACCGTCGCCGTCGCCGGAAGCCGCAGGCGCCGCCGCGCCACCACCAGGCCGATCGCCGGCACCAGACCGGCGATCAGGCACCACTGCCCCGGCGTCGGCGCGGGGCTCCGGCGGGCGCGGAGCCGCCGCCGGCGAGTCCGGGTCGCGAAGCGCGCGACCGGGTGGGGGCGACCCGGGCCGCCGCGGCGATGCTCGGCCGAGCGGCGCGAGCCCACGCGCTCGGGCAGGGCGAGCCTCACCCGGCCGGGTGCTCCTTGACGTCCCGGAAGGACTGCTCGTGGTCCTCGCCGACGTGCCGGTGGGAGAGGTTGGTGTCGAGAACGGCGCGAAAGCGCGTGGCCAGGTCAGGGATCACGTCGAGCGTCGCGTAGTCGAGGCCGGCGTGGACGTCGCCATCGGCCTCGCGGCGAAGCGCGACGATCTGGTGCCGGGCGTGCCCCGAGAGACTCACATCACGAGCGACGCCGACCACGTACTGGTAAGCCTACGTGAACCCGCCGCGGCCGGTGGAGTTGACGTTGGTGGCCAGCGCCACGTTCTGCGGGCCTGGGTGCGGACCCGTGGGGACGAGGACGATCTGGAAGGCGGCGGCGAGCGACGGGCATGGGGTCGCGCAATCGTGCGAGTCGCTTCAACCTAGACAATATGGATTGAGTGTCCGTCCGGCCCGCGGTGTAGAAGGGGCCGGTCCCCCCACGGCGTTCGTGGGGTTGATGTTCAGCTGCGCGGCGGCAACCGCGCGGCGGCCTACAACCGCATAGGA
>JBPCNA010000086.1:0-11139 GCA_051001735.1 Solirubrobacteraceae bacterium | reverse complement strand
GGTCAAGCTCCCCGCCCACCCGGTGCACATGGCCTACGCCGGCCTGATCTGGATGCCGTTCATCGCCATCGCCGCGATCGGCGCCTTCCTCTACATGGACAGCCTCCGCCAGGCCAAGACCGACAAGCGGTCCTATGTGCGGGCAATCGGCAACCGCCAGACCTGGATCATGGCGCTGCTCTACATAGGCACGTTCGGGTCGTTCATCGGCTACTCGTTCGCCCTCCCCCTGGTCATCAAGAACACCTTCCCGGAGTTCCTCGCCCACCACCCGTTCATCGCCACCTACCTCGCCGGGCTCGGCTTCGTCGGCGCGCTGATCGGCTCGCTCGCCCGGCCCCTCGGCGGCTGGCTGGCCGACCGCTTCGGCGGCTCGCGAATCACATTGCTCACCTTCGTACTCATGGGTGTCTTCACCCTCGGCGCGATCGCCGGGATCAATCGCCGCAGCTTCAGCTTGACCTTCGCCGCGTTCATGGTGATCTTCCTGCTCTCGGGCATCGGCAACGGGTCGACCTACCGGATGATCCCGTCGATCTTCGCCGCGCTCGGGCGCAAGGAAGCCGACGAGAAGGGGCTCGACCCAAAGCGGAGCCTGCTGGAATTCAAGCGGCAGGCGGGCGCCGTGATCGGCATCACCGGGGCGGTCGGGGCCTTCGGCGGATTCCTGGTCCAGGTAGCTCTGCGCCAGGCCAGCCTCGGCGTCTCCGCGTTGATCAAGGCGGCCAAGACGCCCGCCGACAAGCTCGCCGTGGCCCACGCCCACGCCGCCTGGGCCGTCGGGGCGCTGTGGGTCTTCGTCGGCTGCTACGTGGCCTTCGCCGGGCTGACCTGGTTCTTCTACATGCGGCAAAGCTTCGCCACCAGCCGGGTGCCGAGCCTGGCCTACGCCTCGGTCTGAGGTCTTCCGCGGTTACCGACTCTTCGCCTTGAGACCACGGCACCGGTGGGCCGCGGCGTCGGGCACCCACGAACGTCTCGCCCGGAGGCGGCGCGCCTCACAGGTGACGAAAAGGTTGGCCATCAATCCCGTGGTGGGCGAGCGACGGAGCGCTCCTGAGCGCCGTCATCGACACCAACGTCCTCGTCCGCCACCTGACCGGCGACCCACCGGAGATGGCCGCCCGCGCCACCAAGCTACTGATCGAGGCCGACGACCTCATCCTGACCGATCGCGTGCTCGCCGAATGCGTCTACGTTCTCGAGAGCTTCTGAAGAGCGCCATTTTTGCAGGGGCTTTCCGAGGGCTTGACTTTCGCCAAGCCCTCCTAATCTAGACTAGTTGTCGCTCACGACACGTCCTACTCGTGCGGCGGCGCCGGCCCTGTGGACGACCCGCCTCTGCCCGGCCGAGCCGCTCGGAGGAGGCCCCGCAGGTGAGCCCGCAGTGCGGTCGAGTGCTCCCCCCGCCTGATCCGCTCGACGAATGCCTCGGCCTCCGCGCGGGTCAGCGCGCCGTCCTCGACCGCTGAGTCCAGCCGGCCCCCGGCGTGCCGGATCCGGATGTCGGTGATCGTCGCGTCGAACTCGTTCGCGTCGGCGGCGGCACGCAGGCGGGCCGCCTCGCCGCTCGTGACGCGCCCCGATCCCACCATCGCGTCGAGCCGCGCCAGGAGACGCGTGCGCGTGCTCGGCTTCAGCCGGTTCCCGGGGTTCTCCTCCATGAACGTCGCCTCAGCGGAAAAGGTCGAGGATCGAGTTCAGATGTCCGCGCGCCTCGTCGAGGTGGCTCGTCCCCTGGAGCCTGGTGGACGACCCCGCGCCGCCCGTGCCACCGCCGACGTTGCCCGCGATCTGCGCCACGACGAACAGCAGTAACAGCGCGATCGCCGCGATTCTCAAGGCGCGGAGCGGCCACGATCGGCTTACGGCGGATCGACGGCCGCGTCTCGCGGCTCTGCCGTCGTCGTCGGGGCGGGCGGGGTCGGGCATTAGGTCTCCTCATCGCTCCGGTCGCAAAGGTCGGGGTGGCGCTCGGTTTGCAAGACAGATCGTCTCTTCAGAGTCAGTATGTCACACCACCGGCGACTCGTATACTGAGCGGGTGCCGAAGCTCTGGAACGACACGATCGAGGAGCACCGCCTGGCCGTCCGCACGGCGACCATGGACGCCACGGCCGCACTCGTCGCCGAGAACGGCCTGGCGTCGGTGACGATGTCGCAGATTGCCAAGACGACCGGCATCGGACGCGCCACGCTCTACAAGTATTTCCCGGACGTCGATGCGATCCTCGTCGCCTGGCATGAGCGTCAGGTCACCACCCACCTCGAGCAGCTCCGTACGATCCGCACCGGAGCAGGCGCCGCGAGCCCGCGGCTCGAGGCCGTGCTCGAGGCGTACGCGCTGATCACGTACGAGCACCACGGCAGCCAGGCCGGCGCGCTCCTGCATCGACGCGAGCATGTCACCCAAGCCCAGCAGCACCTCGTCGACTTCATCCGAGACCTCCTGAGCGAAGGCGCAGACGCCGGCGAGCTCCGCCGCGACGTCGCCCCCACCGAGCTCGCGAACTACTGCCTCCACGCCCTCAGCGGCGCCGGCGACCTGACGTCCCGGGCTGCCGTCGACCGGCTGGTCACCGTCACCATGGCCGGGTTGCGACCCCCGCACCGCTAGTGGTCTGTCTCGCAAATCCCTTGACATCTGGCGGCGTCTGGACGCGCCTGGCGCCACCCGGCGCTCGCCCATATGCCACCAGCACATCGGCGGCCACCGTGCGGCGCCAGATCACGCCCCGCCGCTCGCCAGACCGCCAAGCCATTTGCGAGACAGACCACTAGGCGATCAGGACCGGACGGGTCGGCTGCGCCCGGACCGAGGCGCCGCCGGCGCGGGTCTACCCGCGCGGTCGGGGCAACGGTGTCCTCGCTGGCGACCACGCCCAGGGAACGTAGACCCAAGTCGACCGCGCGCGAGCCGCGGCGCATGCGTCAGCGGTCTTGCGCGTCGAGTCTCGCGAGGTGACCGGCGAAGGCGGCGCGATCGGCGTCGAGGGTGGCGAAGTAGGCCTCGTCGGTTGCCTCGACGTCCGCGAGCGCGCCGCTCAGTCGCACGCGGCCCGCCGGGGTGAGACGGAGCTGCCGGGCGCGGGCGTCGACCGGATGGACGTGACGCTCGAGCAGCTTCACCGCTTCGAGCCTGCGGATAACCTGGCTGCTCATCATCGGGTCGACGCCTGCGTGCCCGGCGAGTCGGCTTTGCGTCGGCGCGTCCTCCTGATGGCTCTCGAGCCACCAGAGCGAAGCGAGCAGCACGAACTGGACGTGCGTCAGATCGTGTGGTGCGAGCGCCGCCCGGATCCGGCGCTGCCAGGCCAGGGTCGCGCGCCACAGCAGCAGCCCCGGGCTTTGCTGTGGCGTCTCATACCGCGAGCGGGGCGGCGCGGCGGCTATCTCGAGCGCTCCCGCGCGAGCCTGATCAACGATGCCATGGTCTCGGGGAAATCGGCCGTGATCATCGGTCCCAGTTCCCCGGCCCGATCTTCCGGGCCGTCGATCTCGGCCGCGTAGGTGACACGCAGCCGCCCGCCCGGGAGCGGATAGAGCCGATGGGAAACACGCACGACGAGCTCGCCCACGGGCGTCTCGTCGACGAACTCGCGGCCTTCCTCGACCTTGATCAGCCGATATCGGAGCGGATCCTGGCCCGAGAACTTCATCGTGCCCGTCACACCGGTCGCGAACGGCCCGTCGCGGGTGATCTCCTCGGCCTGGGCGTCCCAGGCCGGCCAGCTGCCGACATCTTCGTAGAGCGCCGAGATCGCGGCGGCCGAGACGTCGGCTTCGATGGTATGGGTGTAATTGAAGGAGGGTGGCAATATGCGTGCATATTACCTGCGCGCATGGTAATTAGTCAAGGGCCATTCGCCGGGCCGGCAGTGAGGCACCGGTCGGGGCGCCGACGTTTCCCCGCCGGCCGAGCGGCGCACCCCGGCGCCTCGTCTAGGCTCCCCCGTGTGGCGAGAACCACCATCGACGAACTCCTCGCGGATGCCCGCAGCGGCCTCGCCCGGCTTGATCCGGACGGCGCGTCCGCAGCCGTGCGCTCGGGCGCGAAGCTGATCGACATCCGCACCGACTCGCAGATCGCTCGAGACGGCACGATCGCCGGAGCGCTCGTGATCTCCCGCGACGTGCTCGAATGGCGGATGGACCCGGCGAGCCGTTATGCCCACCCGGACGCCCCCGGTCTCCGCGATGTGATCCTGATCTGCGACGAGGGCTACCAGTCGAGTCTCGCCGCCGCGACTCTGCAGCTGCTCGGCTTCGCCCGCGCGACCGACCTGGACGGCGGGTTTCAGGCCTGGCGCGCCGCCGGCCTGCCCGTCCACGGGCCAGCGGCCTCGCGCCGGGCGATCCGACCTCGGACGCCCGCGGGGACCAGAGCGTAGCCTCGAGGTGTCGGAGGACGGGCCGCGACGATGAGAGTGCGCGCCCGGTACTCCCGGAACGGGCCGCGCACGAGCGGGTTCAGAGAGATCGTGCGACTTGAACCGGCGCACCACTCAGCCTGAAGCCCACGCCGCGGGGCAGTCGGACGAGCCGAACGCGGGTGCCGCGTGACCTACCGGGTGGCCTCCGCCAGGACGCTCGCGCTCGGTCGCTCGAGCGGGTTCGCCTGGTTGGAGCCGGGCGGCTTCGTCGCCCGCGGACTCGACTACGACGTGACCATGGTGATCGGCATCGACGGCGCGGTGCGCACGGTCGCCACGCCTACGGCACCTGGCTCCTCGGGATCGCCGCACTCGGCCTGACGCCGTTCGCGGCCGGGTCGCTCGCAGACGCCCGCTACCGCCGCATCTGACATCGTCTGCGCGAAATGGCGCCAGATATCCTCAGAGCCGCCGACCGCCTGGCGGGAACTGCGATCGAGCACTTGACCGTCGCCCACCATGCGCGGCGGCTCGGCAGGCTCGGGCGCTCGGCCCAGCGCACGCCTCCGGACGACGGAAGCCTGTGGGCCGCGGGCGATCCACCCCCGCGACCCGGGAACGAGCTCGACGTATTGATCGGCGGCGCGGCCTACTTCGCGGCGCTCGTGCAGGCGATCCACGATGCCCGACGCAGTGTGCTGATCGCCGGGTGGTGCATCTCGCCCGGGTTCGCCCTGGTCCGCGACGAGCCGCCGGTCCTGCTGCGCCAGCTCTTGGGCGAGGCGGCCGATTCGATCGACGTCCGCGTGTTGTTGTGGGCCGGAGCGCCCGTCCCCGTGCTCGAGCCGCGCCGTTCATCCGTCCGCAGGTGGCGCGACGAGCTGGTCGGCCGGACGGCCATCAAGGTCGCCCTCGACTCGAACGAGCGCCCGCTGCACTGCCACCACGAGAAGCTCGTCGTGATCGACGACGAGGTCGCCTTCGTCGGCGGAATAGACCTGACGGACCTCTCCGCCGATCGCTACGACACGCCCGAGCATCCCGGGCGCGGTCGCATGGGCTGGCACGACGTCGCCTCGCGGGTGCGCGGGCCGGCCGTGGCCGACGTCAGCCGCCATCTCGCCCAGCGCTGGCTGGCGGTCACGGGCGAGCGCCTGGAAGCACCGCCGGGCGACGCGCCCCGTGCCGGCGGCATCGAGCTGCAGATAGTACGAACCGTGCCCGAGAAGCTGTACGACTTCGCCCCCCGCGGCGACTTCAGGATCATCGAGGCATACCTGCGCGCCCTGCGCTCCGCCGACCACCTGATCTACCTGGAGAACCAGTTCCTCTGGTCGCCCGAGATCGTCGGGATCCTGGCCGAGAAGCTCCGCCGGCCGCCGGCCAACGACTTTCGCCTCGTCGTCATGCTGCCGGGCAAGCCGAACATCGGCGAGGACGATACGCGCGGCCAACTCGCCGCCCTCGCCGAAGCCGACGGCGACCGCCGACGGTTCCTCGCCACCACGCTCCGAGCGCGCTCGGGAAGGACCAGCGACCGCGTGTACATCCACGCGAAGGTCGGCATCGTCGACGACCGGTGGTTGACGCTCGGCTCCGCCAACCTCAACGCGCACTCCTTCTACAACGACAGCGAGGTCAACCTGGTCACCTGCGACCCGGCACTCGCCCGCGACACCCGCCTGCGCCTCTGGGCCGCCCACCTCGAACGCGACCGCGAGGAGATCGCCGGCGACCCGAGCACCGTCATCGACGAGCTATGGCGCCCGATCGCCGCCGACCAGCGCGAGCGCACGCGTCGCGGCGACCCGCTGACCCACCGGCTGGTCGAGCTGCCGGCCACGTCCCGCCGGTCGGAGAGGCTGCTCGGGCCCCTCCAGGCGCTCGCGGTCGACGGGTAGAGACCGCCGCCCCGGCCGGCGGCGCCGATCGGCGCCGCCCGACTCCCACAACCCAGCGGTCCCCGCCGTGTCGTCATCGGAGGTGGCCCCGTAGGGCCGCGGTCAGTAGTAGTGGCGCCGGCCCCCGACGGCGCGCCCCATCGTGCCGAGTGCCGCGAGGATCAAGCCGACGACGAGCACGATGATGCCCACGAACCACAGGACGGCCAGTTTGGGGATGAGAACGGCGAGAAGCAGCAGGATGATGCCTAAAACGATCATAGGGCCGAACAACCTCTCCGAGCCCGGGACGGCGGCTCTGTGCGGGAGTTCCAAGAGCGCGCTCATAGTCGTCGCGCCTCGTGCTCCGTCTCCTCCAAACTACTCCTATCGCAGACCGGCAGCACAGCGTTTGGACGTATTGGCCGAACCCCTCGCCCGACGGCCCGGCCCGCCGCCCCGAGCGGGCCTGATCCCGCCCACGCCGCCGCCCTACCCGGCCTGGGAAAATGCCGCGATGGCCGCGACGGCTCCCGCCCGCACTCCGCGCGTCAACCCGGTGATGCGGGAGGACGCACGGGTGACACCCCTCGAGCTCTTCTTCGATCTCGTGTTCGTCCTCGCCCTCACCCAGTGCACCGCCCTGATCGCCGCCAACCCGTCGTGGGGCGGGATGGCCAAGGGCCTCCTCGTCCTCGCCGTCCTCTGGTGGTGCTGGGTCGGCTACGCCTGGCTGACAGCGTCCTCGATCCCGAGGAGGGCGCCGTTCGGCTGATCAGCTTCGCCGCCATGGCCGCCCTCCTCGTCTCCTCGCTCTGCGTGCCCGCGGCGTTCGGCGCCTCCGCCCTGCTCTTCGCCTGCGCCTACGCCGTCGTCCGGGCCGCCCACATCCTGCTCTTCATCCTCGCCAGCCGCGACGACCCGGAGCTCCGGCGGTCCGTCGTCTACCTCGCCGGGAGCACCACCCTCGGGGTCGCCATCCTGATCGGCGCCGCCTTCGCCGGCGGCGGCGCGCGGCTCGCGCTCTGGGTCCTCGCCGTCGTCCTCGACGCCGGCGGACCCTTCGTCTTCGGCGTGGAGGGCTGGAAGCTCGTCCCCGGCCACTTCGCCGAGCGCCACGGGCTGATCGTGTTGATCGCGATCGGCGAGTCGATCGTCGCCATCGGCGTCGGCGCCCAGACCGGCATCGACGCCGGCGTGGTCACCGCCGCTGTCCTCGGCACGGTCGCCGCCGCCGCCTTCTGGTGGCTCTACTTCGACGTCGTCGCCCTCGCCGCCGAACGCCGCCTCTCGCGCGCGGCCGCCGGGCGCGAGCGCAACTCGATGGCCCGGGACTCCTTCTCCTACCTCCACTTCCCGATGGTCGCCGGGATCGCCCTCGTCGCCGTCGGCATGAAGAAGACGCTCGGCCACGTCGAGGATCCGCTCGAGCTGGTCCCCGCCGTCGCCCTGCTCGGCGGTACGGCGATCTACCTGCTCGCTCACGTCGCCTTTCGCCTGCGCAACATCGGCACCCTCAACAAGCAGCGACTCGTCGTCGCCGGGATCCTCGTCCTCCTCCTCCCGGCCGCCGTCGAGCTCCCGTCGCTCCCCACCCTGGCCACCACCGCGGTCCTCCTCGCCGCCCTGATCGCCTACGAGGCGCTCCGCTTCGCCGCCGCCCGCGACCGGATCCGCCACCAGCTCGACTCGATGCCTCTCCCCGACTGATCCGCCGGCCGGCCCGCGCCCGAATTAGCTCGGGCATGGTCGCGGCCTCCATCTACGCTCTCGGGCGTCTCGCCTACAGCGGCGGGTTGATCTTCGTCCCCGAGAAGATCAGCGCCGGCTGGCTCGGGCCCGACGCCGCCGCCCGGCCCGCCACGCACATCGCCCTCCGCGGGCTCGCCGCCCGCGACGCCGCCCTTGCCCTCGGCGCGCTCGGCGCCACCGTCACCGGCCGCAGCCCCCGCCTCTGGCTCCTGCTCTGCGCCCTCGGCGACGCCGCCGACCTTGCCGCTACGCTGATCGCGCCACCGGCCGAGCTGCCCGACAACGCCCGCGTCGGGACGATCGCCCTCGCCGGCGGCTCGGCGCTCCTCGGCGCCGGCCTCGCCCTCCGCTCGCGCGCCTGAGCGGGCCCGCCACCCGGGACGCCGGCCCAGGCCGGCGCGGTCAGTTCTCGCGGTCGGCGCGCTGCTTCTGGCCAGCCCGGATCAGCAGCACGGCGATGCCGATCGCCAGGCTGAACATCGCCGCGATCCGCAGCGCCACCGAGTGGACGCCGCCGACGTCGATCAGCTCGAGCCCGAGCGAGACGCCGACGCAGACCGCGAAGAAGATCAGCGCCCGGCGCTCGACCGCCGACATCAGCGTTCCCCGGCCATCAGACCGCCGCTCGCTCCCGCTCCTGCTTGCGCTCGGCGACCGTGTCGCGGACGGCGTCCCAGTCGATGTCCTTGAAGTTGTGCATCGGGCAGTATTTCGGCCCGCACATCGAACAGAACTCCGCCGTCTTGAAGTAGTCGTCGGCGAGCGTCTCGTCGTGCATCGACCGCGCCGTCTCCGGGTCGAGCGCCAGCTCGAACTGCCGGTTCCAGTCGAACGAGAAGCGCGCCTGCGACAGGTCGCGGTCCCACTTCGCCGCCCGCCGGTTGCCCCGCGCCAGGTCGGCCGCGTGGGCGGCGATCCGGTAGGCGATCAGCCCCTGCTTGACGTCCTCGGCGTTCGGCAGGCCGAGGTGCTCCTTCGGCGTCACGTAGCAGAGCATCGACGTCCCGTGCCAGCCGACGATCGCCGCGCCGATCGCCGAGGTGATGTGGTCGTAGCCGGGGGCGATGTCGGTCACCAGCGGCCCGAGCGTGTAGAACGGCGCCTCGTGGCAGAGCTCCTGCTGCTTGCGGACGTTCATCTCCAGCTGATCGAGCGGGATGTGGCCCGGCCCCTCGACCATCACCTGGACGTCGCGCTCCCAGGCGCGCTCGGTCAGCTCGCCGAGGGTCTTCAGCTCGGCGAACTGGGCCGCGTCCGACGCGTCGGCGATCGACCCAGGCCGCAGGCCGTCGCCGAGCGAGATCGACACGTCGTGGCGGCGGAATATCTCGAGGATCTCGTCGTAGCACTCGTACAGCGGGTTCTCGCGCATGTGGGCGACCATCCACCGGGCGAGGACGCCGCCGCCGCGCGAGACGATGCCCGTGACCCGGTGCTGGCAGAGCGGCAGGTGCTCGAGCCGCAGGCCGGCGTGGATCGTCATGTAGTCGACGCCCTGCCTGGCCTGGTGCTCGATGTTCGCCAGCAGCCCGTCGATCGACAGATCCTCGATCGACTTGACCGACTCGAGCGCCTGGTAGATCGGGACCGTGCCGATGGGGACCGTCGCCGCGGCGATGATCGCCCCACGGGTCTCGTCGATCTTCTTGCCGGTCGACAGGTCCATCACCGTGTCGGCGCCCCACTTCTCCGAGACGGTCAGCTTGGCGACCTCCTCGGCCAGTCCGGACGACGTCGGCGAGTTGCCGATGTTCGAGTTGATCTTGACCCGCGCCTTGAGTCCGATGGCCATCGGGTCGAGCGCGTGGTGGCCCACATTGGCCGGAATGATCATGCGGCCGCGGGCGACCTCGTCGCGGACGAGCTCCCGGTCGAGGAACTCGCGCTCGGCGACCCGGGTCATCTCCGGCGAGACGATGCCCTGGCGGGCGAGGTGCATCTGCGTACGGCACTCGCGGTCCGGGGCAAATGCGGTGCGGTGTTCACGCGGCATATTCACTTCCTTCGCTGGCATGATCCAGATCAGGTCGGCGGGTCGGCGCTCCGGCGCCCTCTCAGCCCCCGGTCGGGACTCCCCGGATTCACTTGCCCCTCGATCATACGGAAGGCAACCGGAGCGACCCCGCCGAGCCGGATCCACGCATGCGCCCGCCGCCACCGGGCTCAGCGGGGCTCCGGCCAGCGCAGCGCCTCCTCGACGTGCGCTCCGACCGGACGCGCCGGTGCCTCGCGCGCGAACCATCTGACCTCGGCGAGCTCGACCGGGTCGGCCCGGACGCGGCGGTCGTCGAGGTCGACCCGAAAGTAGTGGACCGTTCCCCGGCCGCGCCCGATCCGCAGCGCCCGGCGGCCGACGGCCGCGAGCTGACAGGGCTCGAGCACGAGCCCGAGCTCCTCCTCCATCTCGCGGCAGGCGGCGAGGATCGGCTCCTCCCCGCGCCCCACGAACCCACCCGGGAGGTCCCAGTGCCGCCGGGACCCGTAGGTGTGGCGCACCAACAGCACATCCTCGCCGTTCATCAGCATGCACTTGGCGCCGTCGCGGCGGACCCCGAGGACGGCCCAGAGGACGGCGACGACCGGCGAAGCCACGCGGTAGGCCAGCCGCTTGAGCGCCAAGAGCACCGCTCCAGCCTGACACAGCGCCGGCCGCGGTCCCGATCCGCCCCACGACTAGTCTTGGGCGCAGGATGGACGCCGTCGCCACCGAGCCGGAGACCGCCAGCCGCGCCGAGATGGTCCGGGTCGAGGGGCTCCGCAAGCGCTACGACCCGCCCGACGGGCCCGAGGCGGTCGCCGGCGTCGACTTCCACGTCCTCCGCGGCGAGATCTTCGGGCTGCTGGGGCCCAACGGCGCCGGCAAGACGACGACGATCGGCACCATGACCACGCGCGTACGCCCGACCGGCGGCCGCGTCCTCGTCGACGGGGTCGACGTCGCCCGCGATCCCGTCGCAGTCAAGCTCCGGATCGCCGTCGTCCCCCAGCTCAGCAACCTGGACCGGTCGCTCACCGCGCTCGAGAACCTCACCTTCCACGCCGCCTACTTCGGCGCAGGCCGGCGCGGGAGGAGAGGGGAAGGGGTCTGCTCGGTCGGCCTTTTTGTGCGGTATTGGTGGGAGGGCGGGGAGGAG
>JBPCNA010000085.1:0-7927 GCA_051001735.1 Solirubrobacteraceae bacterium | reverse complement strand
GCCCGCCTCCGCGACGTCAGCGCCGTCGCGCGCGACCACGCGACCGAAGCGGGCGACCGGGCGGCCGAGCGCGAGGAGGCCTTCCTCGGCCGCAGCTGCGTCGCGCCCCCGACAGCGGCGGAGGCCGCCCTGCGGGAGTCGGCGGCGACCATGCGCGCGCGGGGGGCGGCGGATCGCGCCGGCGCGGCGGCCGATCGGGCCGAGGCCGCCGACGATCGCCGCGAGGCGCGCGGCAACCTCGCGCGGGCGCAGATCGACGGCCTGACCGGCGTTTACACCCGCGGCCCGGGCCTGATGACCCTGGAGCATGAGATCGAGCGGGCCCACCGTTCGGGCGAGCCGTTCGTCCTCGCCTTCGTCGACGTCGACGGCCTCAAGAAGGTCAACGACGTTCAGGGCCACGCGGCCGGGGACGAGTTGCTGCGAGCGGTCGGTGCCGAGCTCAGATCGAACCTCCGCTCCTACGACCCGGTCGTCCGCGTGGGCGGGGACGAGTTCGTCTGCGCGTTCAGCAACACCGGCCTCGAGGCGGCGGCCGGCCGGGTTGGGGAGATACAGGAGGCGCTGAGCCGCCTCGGCGTGCAGAGCACGATCAGCGTCGGGCTCGCCGAGCTGCGGCCGGAGGAGAGACTCGAGGCGTTGCGCGCGCGCGGGGACGCCGAGCTCTACCGAGCCAAGCAGGCGGGCTAGCGTCTTTGAGAGATGGACGCTCGGGCAGGGCGCAGGCTGCCTGGCGCTTGAGGCTTGTCCAAAGCGGCCCGACGGGCGAGAATCGCCGCACTCGTCAGCGGTGGCCGGCTACGACCCGTCGTTGGCTCGCGCCGAATCGTCCAAGCCGGAGGCATGTCCATGACCCGACCGATCATCCTCGCCTACGACGGATCTGACGACGCCAAGCACGCGCTCACGACCGCCGGAACGCTCCTCCGCGGGCGGGCGATCGTCGTCCATGTCTATGCCAGCCCGGAGACCCACGCCGCGGCGCCGACCCTGGGCGCCGGGCTGACGCTGCCGATCGACCCGATGCTCATGGAGAATCCGGCGGTGATCGAGGAGCTCGACGACCGTGCTCGGGAGCGGGCGGTGATCGTCGTCCAGGAAGGGGTCGAGCTCGCCCGCGCGGCCGGTTTCGAGCCGGAGCCGGAGCTCATCGCCGGCGACGGCGTCCAGGGCGTGTGGAGCGCGATCGCGGCGCTCGCCGATGCACGCGACGCAAGCGTGATCGTCGTCGGGCATCGCGATGTGTCCTGGCTCGCGGGCGCGCTGCGCGGGAGCGTCGGCACGGACCTCGTCAAGCACGTCAGCCGGCCCGTCCTCGTCATCCCCGCCCCGCCGGAGTAGTCGGCCCGGATCGACCGGTCGGCAGCGAGTCTCCGTCGGCGTCGGGCGAGCTCAGGCGAGCGCCGCGAGGCGGTCGAGCTCGTCCTCGGAGTTCCAGGCGCCGACCGAGGCGCGGAGGAGCCCGAAGGCGGGGATGCTGCGGACGGCGAAGCCCGCGGCGGCGAACTCGGCCACGGCGGCGTCGGCGCCGCCGTCGGGCGCGCGCCAGGAGACGAGCGTCGAGGTGCCACGGGGCGCGACCTCGACGCCACGCTCGCGCAGGCCGTGGGCGAACGCGGCGGCGAGCGTCACGGCCCGGTCGAAGATCCAGGGCCAGCCAGCCTCGTCGAGGACCTCGAGCGCAGCGAGCGCCCAGCCGGTCATCGGGCCGGCCGGAAAGCCCGCCTCGTAACGGGCGGCCCCGGGGTGGAGGATCAGCTCGAGCGGGCGGCCCGGCTCGGCGAGTGAGGCGTAGCTCGGCCAGACGACGGGAAGCTCGGCACGGCGGGCGGCGTAGAGGACGCCGGACCCGTCGGGACCGCAGAGCCACTTCTGGCCGGCGGCGGCGTAGAAGTCGCAGCCGAGCGCGCCGACGTCGACGGGCACGGCTCCGAGCCCTTGGGCGCCGTCGAGGAGGACGGGCACGCCCGCGGCGCGCAGGCCGGCGGCGTCGATCACGCGGCCCGTCGCCCAGGAGACGTGGGAGCACGCGATGAGGCGGGTGCGCGGGCCGGCGGCCGTGGGAAGCTCCTCCCAGGGCACGAGCCGTACGTCGATCCCGTGGCGGGCGCGGGCGACGGCGAGGGGGGCGAGGATGCCCGGGTGCTCCTCCTCGGTGGTGAGGATCTCGTCGCCCCGAGCGAGCTCGAGTGCCGCGAGCACGGTGTTGACGCCGTCGGTCGTCGATCGCGTGAGCGCGACTTCATCGACGGCGCAGCCGAGCAGGGCGGCATACCGGTCGCGGAGCGCGGCGATGGCGGCCGACCGGCGCTCGAACGCGGGGCGCAGGCCCCGGCCCCCGTCCGCCTCGGCGGCGATCGCCGCGGCGGCTGCCGCGGCGGCCCGGGCGGGGACGGGCCCGGCGGTGCCGGCGTTCAGGTAGGCCAGGCGCTCGAAGACCGGGAACTGCGCCCGGAAGGCGGCCGGATCGGTCACGAGGGACGATTCTGGCACACGGGCTAGACTCGCGGACGTGCACGCCGACGACCTCCTCGGCGCCTGGTACCGGCACGTCGTCGAGCTCCTGCCGCCGGTCGATTTGCTCGACGCGCACACCCACATCGGCGAGCACGACCCCGACGGGTTTCGCTGCACGCCGGCGGAGCTGACCGCGGCGCTCGAGCCGGTCGGTTCGCGCGCCGTCGTCTTCGCGATGCACGAGCCGGACGGCTATCCGGAGGCCAACGACTGGGTCATCGCCGCTGCCGCCGCGACGAACGGCCGCCTGACGCCGTTCTGCCGGGTCAACCCGCGCGACGACGCGCGGCGCGAGCTCGAACGCTGCCTGTCGGCCGGCGCCAAGGGCCTGAAGCTCCATCCACGAGCGGAGCGGTTCAGCATGGGCGCGGCGGAGGTCCGGGGGCTCTTCGAGGTGGTCGACGAGGCGCGGGTGCCGGTGCTCGTCCACGCCGGACGCGGCATCCCGGCGCTCGGCGAGCACGCGCTCGCTCTGGCCACGGAGTTCCCTCGGGTGCCGCTGATCCTCGCCCACGCCGGGGTCAGCGACCTGAGCTGGCTGGCCGGCCAGACTCGCCGGCATCCGAACCTGCTCTTCGACACGGCGTGGATGAGCCCGCCGGATCTGCTCGCCCTGTTCACCCTGGTGCCGCCCGGCCAGATCCTCTACGCGACCGACCTCCCCTACGGATCGCCGATTCAGACGGGCATCATGACCTTCCGATGCGCGCTCCAGGCCGGGCTCGCCCCGGCGGCGCTCGAGGCGGTGGCGGGCGGGCAGCTGGTCCGCCTCCTGGCCGGCGAGGAGCCGCTCGACCTCGGGCCGGCCCCGGGACCGCCGGCGGGGGTGGTTGATCCGCTGCTCATGCGGATCGTCTACTACCTCGCCTGGGCGAGTGCCCTCACCACCCAGGGGATCGACGCGGTGGAGATGATGGACCTGGCGCGCCTGGCCTGCGTGGTCGGCGACCGGGCGCCGCAGGCCGACCTCTGCCGGTCGATCAGCGCGCTGGTCGACCTGGCGGCGGCGGCCCCCCTCGGCGAGGCCCTCCAGGACCGCTTCGTCCGCTTCCAGCTCCTGTCGTCGGCAGGAACGCTGGCGGCCACGCCGGCGGCCGGGGCGCCCGCTTCCGCCTGACCGGCCCGGCCGGCACCGGCTCCGAGTGTCGCCTTTGGGGTGGGCGGCTCCTCGTCGACGAGCACGGCAGAGATCCCCTTGCCGACGGCGATCTCCGCCGTGCCGCTGGCGCCGAACGGCGCGGCGGCTCCGGCCGCCCGCCGTCGTCAACTAGTCGGCCGAGTCCGCCTCCGCCGCCGGGGCTTCGGCGGCGTCCTCGGCTGGGTCGCCCTCACCCTCGGAGGTCGGCGCATCCTCGCCGGCCTCCGCGGCGGGAGGTTCTTCGTCGACCTCGGTCGACCCGAACCCACCCGTGGCGTCCGCGTTGTCGCCACCGCTCCGCGGCACCCCACCCCAATCGGGTGAAAGGGGCACCCTGTCCGGCTCCTGATCCTCTTCGTTCCCAGGCATGTGGTCCTCCTGGTCGTGGTTACCGCTCGGGACTCACCGAGCGGTTGCTTCGGAGAGGGCGTACCCGGCGGCGCCTGCGATCAACGGCGGATTCGCCGATTCGGCGACGATTCGAGCGCGGCGGGACCGCCGCCGCTCATGAAGCCCGGCGGGTGGGGCGGGCGGAGGTCGGCGCCCGGGCGAGAAGGCCGAGGGCGTGCGCCTCTCGGGCGAGGAGGTCGGGAAGCCGCGTGGCCTGGGGGAGCCCATCGGGGTTGGCCTGGAGGCCGAAGTGGAGGTGCTGGTCGTAGCGGAGCATCCCGATCGAGAGGGCCTGATCCTCGGTCAGCGGGAGCACGGGGTAGACCTCGTCAAGGCCCACGCCGAGCATGTGAAGCGGGCGGCGGGAGCCGGGGATGATCGAGACCGAGAGATTGAAGGCGCCCGGCTGGGCCGCCCGCAGCAGGGCGCCGCGAAGTCCGCTGGGCAGGAGTCCGAGCCCGGCGAGCACCGAGCTCGTGCCCGCCGGCCGGTCGGACTGCTTGAAGCGCTCGGTCGCCGCGCGGATGTGGGCGAGTCGGGCCGCCGGTGAGCTCAGGTCGAGCGGGAGCCAGACCGCGGCGAGCGATACGTGATTGCCGAGGGTGCCCTGCTGATGCGCCCGCCGCACGTCGACGGGCACCAGCGCCTTCAGCGGCTGGGCCGGGCGGCTGCATTCGAGGGCGAGGGCGCGGAGCGCGCCCGTCACCACGGCGAGCGCGACGTCGTTGAGCGTGCCGGGGCCGATAAGGCGGAGCTCGTCGAGCGGCACGCGATGGGTGATCAGGGTGCGGCGCGGGCCGAGCTCGAGGTTCAGCTGCGAGTTGGGCGCCCGGGGAAGGAGGTCCTCGGTGAGCGCGCCGGCCACGCGCTGCGCGTCGCGCAGCACGCTCCCCGCGCTCGCGCGGGGATGGAGCGTTGCCCGGGCCACGTCGCCGACCACGCGGGCGGCGCCCTCCGCCCCGTGGAGCAGCGGGTCGACCGCCCGCAGGAGAAGTCCGGGCGGGGGCGCCGGACGCCACGGCGGGAAGGAGGGCGGGACGTCGCCGTCGTCGCCGTCGAGGCCGAGGCCGGCGATCTGCATCGCCGCCGCGCCGTCGGCCAGCGCGTGATGGACGCGCCCGACGACCGCGATGCGCCTGTCCTCGAGGGCCGGGGCGAGCGCGATCTGCCACAGCGGCCGCGCGCGATCGAGCGGATTCGAGAGGAGCGCGTCACGCAATTCGGCGAAGCGCGCCGGACTCAAGGCCTCGCCGGGCGGCCCGAGCGCGACGACGTGGGCGTCGAGATCGAACTCGTCGTCGTCGACCCAGTGCGGCTCGCCGAGCCCGAGGGGATGGAACTGGAGGCGCTGGCGGCAGCGCGGCACGTACCGGAGCCGCGACGCCACCCGCGCTCGCAGCGCCGCGACGGTCGGCCGCGCGACGCCGGCGGGTACCGTCCCGAACGCGCTCCAGCCGACGTTCATGTGGGCCCGCGCAGACTCCAAGTGCAGAAACGACGCGTCGATCGGCGAGAGGCGAGACACCGGGGAACTCCCTTGAAGGCACTGGGCGGCGCGCGAAATCGTCCCCGCAGAAGCCCTGGTGAGGATCGGCACACGCGCTTGCGTGCCACGAGCCTACCGCGCCGCTCGCCAACTCGCCCGCCAGCGGACCGGCGGCCGCTTCCCCCGATGGCGAGACCCGGACTCGAACCGGGGACACCACGATTTTCAGTCGTGTGCTCTACCAACTGAGCTATCTCGCCGCGCGGCGCCCGATGCTAGCGAGTCGGCGTACTAGGCTGCCCGGCAGATGAAGTTGAGAGGGAGGCTCCGTTCGGGGAGCCCTGACGTCCATCACGACAAGCCGCGCCGTTGGCGGAGAAGCCTGCGCGGGCCGAGCCAAGCGGCCGCCGAGCCGCCCGGCCGGCTCGGCCGGATCGTCCCGACGGCGCTCGGCCCGGTCCGGTCCGCCTGGCACCTCCAGCTCCGCCTCCGCGGGAAGCCGGTCCCCACGAGGTTCGAGGAGGCGCCGCCGCCGCCGGCGGCTCCGGCGCCCCCGGCGATCCGCGCCTACGTCCCGCCGCAGATCCCCGCCGTCGCCGGGCGCAACCTGATCAGGCGCTACGGCGACGGGCCGGCCGCGGTCGAGGCGCTCCGCGGGGTGACCGTCACCTTCGAGCAGGCCAGCTTCAACGCGATCATGGGGCCGTCGGGCTCGGGCAAGTCGACCCTCATGCACCTGCTCGCCGGGCTCGACCTCCCGTCCGGCGGGAGCGTGGAGATCGGCGGCGTCCTCCTCGCCGAGCTCGGCGACGGCGCCCTCACCGATCTCCGTCGCCAGCAGGTCGGCTTCGTCTTCCAGGCCTTCAACCTGATGCCGACCCTCGACGCCCAGGAGAACATCGCGCTTCCCCTCCGGCTCGCCGGCGAGACGCCCGACTCGGCCTGGATGGAGTCGCTCCTGCGCGCCTTCGACCTCTCCGACCGCCGCGACCACCGCCCGGCGGAGCTCTCCGGCGGGCAGCAGCAGCGGGTGGCCATCGCCCGGGCCCTCGTCGCCCGGCCGAACGTCGTCTTCGCCGACGAGCCGACCGGCAACCTCGACTCCGTCTCCAGCGAGGAGGTGCTCCGCCTCCTGCGCCGGGCGGTCGACGAGTTCGGCCAGACCGTGGTCATGGTCACCCACGATCCCCTCGTCGCCGCCTACGCCGATCGCATCGTCTCCCTCGCCGACGGCCGGATCGTCGACGACAAGCCGAACCCCGACCGACCGTCGGCGCGCGAGGGGCCGCGAACGCGATGATCAAGGTCACGCTGCGCGGGATGCTCTCCCGCCGGCTGCGCTCGGCGCTGACCGCGGCCGCCGTCCTCCTCGGCGTCACCGTCATCTCGGGGACGCTGGTCTTCACCGACACGATCAACCACGCCGTCTCCAGGGCCGTGGCCGACGCCGCCCGCGGCGCCGACGTCGTCATCTCGGGACGGGCGCCGCTCGATTCGACCAACCAGGCGCCGACCGTGTCGGCCGCCGTGCTCAAGATGATCCAGAAGCTCCCCGACGTCGAGCGGGCGCAGGGCGAGATCGCCGATATGGCGTCCATCATCGGCCCCCACGGAAGGATCGTCGATGTCGGGGCCGGTGGAACCCGCGCCTTCTCCTACGTAGGCCCGCCCTTCCAGAAGCTCCAGATCGTCTCCGGCCGCCCGCCTCGACAGCCGCACGAGGTCGTCGTCGACGCCGACACGGCGGCGCTGGAGCACTACACGCGCAACCAGCGGATCACCATCGCCACCCTCCGCCCGGCCCGGCCCTTCAAGATCGTCGGCTTCATCCGCTTCGGCGGGGCGACCCACCTCGGGACGACGCTCCTCGCCTTCGACCTCCAGGCCGCCCAGCACCTCTTCGACAAGACGGATCGCTACGACTACGTCGACGTCGCCGGGCGGCCCGGCGTCGATCCGGCCGCGCTGATCAAGGACATCACCCCCTTTCTCGGCCCCCGCCTCGTCGTCCAGACCGCGTCGGCCCAGGCCCGTCAGGACACCGACCGCATCTTCAACCAGCTCTCCTTCCTCACCGAGGCGCTCCTCGCCTTCGGCCTGATCGCCGTCTTCGTCGGCGCCTTCGTCATCTTCAACACCTTCTCGATCACCGTCGCCCAGCGAGCGCGGGAGTTCGCGCTGCTGCGCACGCTCGGCGCCTCGCGCGGCCAGGTGCTGCGCTCCGTCCTCTCCGAGGGGCTCGTCCTCGGCGCGCTCGGGAGCGTGGCGGGGCTCGCGCTCGGCGTGGGGGTCGCCGCCGGGCTGAAGGCGCTCTTCAAGGCGGCCGGCTTCGAGCTGCCCGCCTCGGGGCTCGTCGTCGCGGGGATGACGTTGTGGCTGCCCGTCCTGGTCGGGAT
>JBPCNA010000084.1:0-4771 GCA_051001735.1 Solirubrobacteraceae bacterium | reverse complement strand
AGCTCCGGCATAATCACCTTGACCGCCACCATCCGCTCCGGCCGCAGCTGCCACGCCCGGTAGACAAGCCCCATCCCCCCGCGCCCGGCCAGCGACTCGATCCGATAACCGGCGAAAACATCCCCCGCCTGCAGCTGCCGAACCCCGTCCACCACCGACCCAGGATAGCCGCCGCCGCGCGGGCTACCGGCGGGCGCCGCCCTGGGCCGCGGCGGATGCCGGGTCGCGGTCGATGACGCCGGTGGAGCTCGTCCCCGGCCGGCCCAACGTCGCGCTCCGGCGCCACGGCGCAGACGAGCCGGTCGTGGTCCTCTCCTTCCCCTACGATCCCCACATCGTCGCCGCCGTCCGCGGCATCCCCCACCGGCGCTTCGACTGGGACACCCGCGAGTGGTCGGCGCCGGCCGACGATTGGTCGGGGGTCCACGTCGCCGAGGTGCTCGACCGCTTTCCCGAGCTGACCACGAGTCGGGCGGTCGACGACTGGCTCGCCGGGATCGAGCGGCGCTGGGTCGGGCGGGTGAGCACCGCCCGCCACGACGGCCGCGGCTGGCTGCTCCTCGACACGCGCGCCGGGCGGCTCCCGCCGGGGCTCGCCGACGGGGCGGTCGCGAGCGGGGACGGCCGGCTGCTCGCCCCGATCACCGCCGCCGCCGCCGGGGCGCTCCGCGAACAGCGCTCGGCGCGCATCGACGCCGCCGCCGAGCGGTGTCTATCGGCGGTCGAGATCGGCGAGATCCCCCCGCCCGCGCGGCTCGCCCTGGCCAACGGCGTCGACGGGCTGCGGCTGCGGCTCGACGTCCTCTGGGATCCCGCGGTCGGCGCCGCCTTCGCCGCCCTGCCGGGCACCGCCGCCGGGCGGCTCGCGCCGGACCCGTGGATCGCCCCGACGGTCGACGCCTTCCTCGCGCGCCACCAAGTCGCCGTCACGCCGCAGGCCGAGGACCTGCTCGCCGGCATGCGCTCCGAGCACGAGCAGGCCGCGGCCGCCGTGCGCAACTCGCGCGCCACCAGCGCGGCCCCGATCCCCGAGGTGGCGGCGGTGCTCGGCGGCGAGCTCCAGCCCTTCCAGTGGGCCGCCGTTCGTTACGTGCTGGGCGCCCGCCGCGCCTTTCTCGCCGACGAGCAGGGGCTCGGCAAGACGCTGGAGGCGCTGGCCGCGCTCGAGGCCGACGGCGCCTATCCGGCGATCGTCGTCTGTCCCGCCTCGTTGAAGCTCAACTGGGAGCGCGAGGCGCGCAAGTGGCTCCCCCACCGCACGGTGGCCGCCGTCACCGGCCGCGGCGGCTCGGCGCCGGCCGCCGACATCGTGATCGTCAACTACGAGATCGTGGCCGCCCACCGTGAGCGGCTCGCCCGGCGGGCGCCGCGGGCGCTGGTCGTCGACGAGTCCCACTACTGCAAGAACCCTCAGGCCAAGCGCACCCAGGCGGTCCGCCGGCTCGCCGCCGGCGTCACCGCCGACGGCCTGCGCCTGGCGCTGACCGGCACGCCGGTACTCAACCACGCCGACGAGCTGATCGCCCAGCTGCGGGTCATCGGCCGGCTCGGCGACTTCGGCTCCGGCGCCCGCTTCTCGCGCCAGTTCCAGGGCGAGCAGAGCGAGGAGCGCCTCCACTGGCACCTGCGCCGCCGCTGCTTCGTCCGCCGCCTCAAGCGCGACGTCCTCCCCCAGCTCCCGGCCAAGCGGCAGGTGGTCGTTCCGATCGCCCTCTCCAACGAGCGCGAGTACCGCCTCGCCGAACATGACGTGATCGCCTGGCTGCGCGAGCAGCCGCTCGACCTCTCAGAGCTCAACGCCAAGATCGCCTCCACCCTGCGGGCGGAGCGGCTCGCCCAGCTCGGCACCCTGCAGCGGCTCGCCGCGCGCGGCAAGCTCCACGCGGCGCTCACCTGGATCCACGACTTCATCGCCTCGGGCGAGGCGCTCGTCGTCTTCGCCCGCCACGTCGAGGTCCAGCAGGCGGTGATCGAGCGCTTCCCCGCCGCCGCCCACCTCCTCGGCAGCGATTCGATCCTCGCCCGCGAGGCGGCGATCGCCGCCTTCCAGCAGCCCGACGGCCCCCAGCTGATCGTCTGCGCCACCCGCGTGGCAGCCCAGGGGATAACCCTGACCCGGGCCTCCAACGTCGCCTTCCTCGAACTCGAGTGGACGCCGGCGATGCACGACCAGGCCGAGGACCGCTGCCACCGGATCGGCCAGCGCGACGCGGTCAGCGCCTACTACCTGCTCGCCGCCGACACGATCGACGAGACGATGGCCACCCTGATCGCCCGCAAGCGCGGGATCATCGACGCGGTGACCGACGGGCGCACCGTGGCCGACGTCGGCCTCGTCGAGGCCGTCGTGCGCGAACTGCGCGACGGCCGACCCTTCCAGCACCTGCGCCCGGTGGCTTAGCGCCCGGTCAGCGGCGCGCTTCCGCGACCGTTCGGCCGTCGGCCGTCGTGCGTCCGATGATCACGTCGGTCACCAGCGCCGGCGCGAACAGGCCGTGGTCGACGACGCCCGGGGTGCCCGAGAGCCGGGCGGCCAGGGTCGCCGGGTCGGTGATCTCGCCCTGGTAGTCGGCGATCACGCCGCCATCGGGGCTCGGCGGCGCGTCGCGGCGGGTGACCGGCTCCAGGGCGCGGAGGGTCGCCGCCAGGCCGTAGGTGAGCAGCTCGAGCGGGACGGGCGCCCTCAGGGCGTCGACGACCTTCTCCGACTGGAGGATGACGACGAAGCGGTCGGCCGCCGCCGCGACGATCTTCTCCCGCGTGTGCGCCCCGCCGCCGCCCTTGATCAGCCAGTTCGCCGGGTCGATCTGATCGGTTCCGTCGATGGCGATGTCGAGCCGGTCGAGCTCATCGAAGGCCACCACACGCAGGCCGAGGGCGGCCGCCGCCCGCTCGGTGGCCAGCGACGTGGCGACGCAGGTTATCTCGAGCCCGCGGCGGGCCAGCGCCGGGAGCAGGTGGGCCACCGTCGACCCGGTGCCGAGGCCCACCCGGGAGCCGTCCTCGACGAGCTCGGCGGCGGCGTCCGCCGCCGCCTGCTTCTCGGCGTCCGCCTGGTCGATCGGCTCGCTGGCGGACATCGGCCGCTGACCCTAGCGGGCTTCGCCGGCGGGCGTGGCGGGCGCGCCCCTCGGGCGGACACGACGCAGCCGGTGTCCGTCCCCGTTAGTCTCGCCGCCATTCGCGGCAGGGAGACGGCATGTCGAGGCTGAAGGGTTGGGGGCGCCGGGCCGGCCGAGGCGCGGGGGTCGGCTTCGCCGTGCTCATGCTGCCCGCCAGCGCCGCCGCCGCCGGCTGGACGCCGCCGATGCTTCTGGCCCACTGCGCCCTGTCCACCTTCCCGCAGGTCGTCTTCCCGAGCGCCGACCCCCGCACGTCGGCCGGGCCGGGGGCGATCCTCTGGACCGGCGACCCGGCGGCCTGCGCCGGCGGCGGCGCGCCCGGAGCCGGCGTGGGGATCGCCACGATCGCGCCCGCCGATGTCGCCGGCTCGCCGCAGCCGCTTCCGCTCGCCGGCGGCGGGCGCCTCGGCGGGCTGGTCACCGCGGCCGCGACCGGCGACGGCCGGATCGTCATGGCCGCCGTACTCGGCGCCGCCTCCGGCAGCTCCGCCGGGTTGACCGAGGGGCGGGCCCCCGGCCCCTTCTCGCGGCCGCTCCCGATCCGCGCCGATCCGGCGCGTGCCGCCACGGCTACCAGCTACCTCGGCGACGTCGCCCTCGCCACGGTCAGCGCCCGCACCGGCCGCGTCCAGCTCCGCATCCAGCGCCACGGCGCCGCCGGCCTGCTCGGGCCCTTCGTCCTGAGCCAGCGGACGACCCCGGTCACCGGGCTCGCCGTCGGCCTCGACTACCGCGGCGACGCGCTCGTCGTCTGGGCGCAGGACGGCTTGATCTACCGGCGCGTGCTCCACGCCTCCGGGCGGCTAGAAGGCGCCGAGCGGGTCGCCCCGACCCCTCCGGCCCCGCATCTCCAGGCGCTGATCAGCGACGACAACCGCGGCATCGTCGCCTGGAGCAGCGACGTCACCTCCGGCCCCACGACCACCACCAGCGTCTACCTCGACGCCTCGAACTCGGGAGTCCACTTCGGGCCCCCACGCCTGCTCGAGCGCTTCCGGGACCCACCCGGCCTGCGGCTCTCCGAGGGGTCGATCCGCCTCGTCCGCCTGGCCAGCGAGGGCGTGATGATCGCCTGGACGGGCATGAACGGCGGCCGCTACATCGTGCGCGCCGCCTCGGTCAGTCTCTTCGTCCGGCGCCCCTCGAGCGTCATCTCGACCGGCCCGGGCGACGCCGTCCTCGCCGACCTGGCCACCGGACCGCACAACGAAGCGGTCGCCCTCTGGATCACCGCACCCCGCCTCGCCGCCGGCTTCGACTTCCGCCACGCGTCGCTGCTGGCCGCCCGCGGCATCGTCGCCGCCCCGGCAATCGCCGACTTCTCGGGCCCGGAGATGATCGCCGGACCGGCGCCGATCGCCGCGCCGCGGGCCGCCGTCGACCCGGCGACCGACGACGCCGTCGCCGTCTGGGAGGACCTCGGCGCCGATCCCGGCGTCGCCTACGCCACCCGCCGGGCCGCGCTCCGGCCGTTGGGTCCGGGCGCCGGCGCCGACACGGGTCACGGCGGCTGGCCCGCCGCCTGGTGGCTGCTCGCCATACCCGGACTCGCCGTCGCCGTCCTCGCGGGCTGGGGGGGGGGGGGCCGGCGCGGTGTCTTGTGCACCCGTGACACTGCCAACGAAAAAGGAAAAACGGAGACCTCGGTG
>JBPCNA010000083.1:0-26632 GCA_051001735.1 Solirubrobacteraceae bacterium | reverse complement strand
CCTGTGGCAGTTCGTCGCGGCTCGCGTCGCGGTGGGAGTGACGCGCGTCAGGACCTGGCATCGGTAGACGCGTCCTCGAGCGCCGGCGAGTCGACCCACTCGTGTTCGGCGTGCTCGGCTTGATGGCGGATCGCGGTCAGGAGATCGCCGATATGGGAGTCGTGCAGGCGGTAGCGCACGCTGCGCCCTTCGCGGCGCGCGACGACGATCCGCAGGTAGCGCAGCACCCGTAGTTGCTGCGACACGGCGTTGGGCGTCATGCGCGCGAGCTGCGCGAGCTCGTCAACGCTGCGCGCGCCGGCCGCCAGGGCGAACAGCAGCTTCAGGCGGCTCGCGGTCGCAAACGCCGCCATCCGCTCGGCCAAGCGCTCGGCTTCGTGATCCGGTAGCGGCTGGGAAGGGCTGAGATGCTCGGCGGGATGCGGCACACCGTCATACTACCGCATTACCGCGCAGCCATGCGGATGAACAGGCAGGCACGGCCAGCGGTCTTCTTGACCGTCGTTCGACCGTCGTTTTACAGGTCGAGGGAATCGGTGGCGCGGCCGTGACCGCTCCCCGCGCCGGACCTCAGCGGCACAGGACGTTGACGGTGGTGGGCGCCCCGACGGAGACCTGACGACTTTCATGCCAATCTTCTCCGGACCGCCCGCCGACAGGCGGCCAGGTAGGCTCCCTCGATGAGTGACGCCGCCCGTCGGATCCTCGAGCCGGAGCTCGGCAAGGCCATCCCCGATGGGCTCGACGAGCTGACCGAGGAGGAGCTGAACGGGTTCGCAGAGATTCTGCGCGTCGCCAAACGGCGCCAGTCGCAGCAGCTCGAGGGCGCGGTCGAGGAGGCCCTCGACATCGTGCCGCGTCTGCTGCGCGGCACGGTTCGCAAGATGCTCTTCGGCTGATCGCATGATCAGTTACCTCAGCGTGTCTGTCGAGATCGTCAAGCTCGCGCGGCTGATCGAAGCCGAGTCGGAGGACCTCGCCTACCTTGAGCAGCTCGAGCCGCAGGACATCCGCGATCTGCGCGAGGCGGTGGCGGTGGCGATGTTCGACGCCGACCGCCAGATGCTCAAGCGGGTCGCCGCCGCGACCGGTCGGATCCCGGCGAAGCTCGGGGCCACGATCGGCGAGCGGGCGTTCGGTGCGCTGCTCTGCGCCCGGGTCACCGGCCATCTCGACCCGACCCGCGCGGTCGACATGGCCGACCACCTGCCGGTGCCCTTCCTCGCCGATCTCTGCGCGCATCTCGACCCGCGTCGTGCAAGCCGAGTGATCGGCGAGATGCCCGCGAAGATGGTGGCGGCGATCGCCGGCGAGCTTGCCGCCCGCGAGGAGTACATCACGATGGGCGGCTTCGTCGGTCACCTCTCGAAGGCTGCGCTGACGGCCGCGCTGGAGACGATCGACGACGACGAGGATCTCCTTCACACCGCGTACGTGGTCGAGGCCAAGCAGAACCTCGGCGCGCTCGTCGCGCTCCTTCCCGCGGACCGTCTCGAGAAGATCATCCGCACCGCGAGCAGCGCCGAGCTCTGGCCCGAGGCGCTCGACGTACTCGGCCACGTCTCAGAGCGCCAGCGTGGCGTCCTCGGCGACCTGGCGGCCGCCCAGGACGACGAAGTGCTCAACAGCATGGTCCGCGCGGCGCAGCGCGACGGTCTGTGGTCAGACGTTCTGCCCGTGACCCGCGCGATGAGTCAGGCGAGCCGCGAGCGGTTCGCCAAGCTCGACTCGGTCCAGACACGTCCGGTGCTGGCCGAGATCGTCGATGCTGCGAACCAGTACTCCCTCTGGCCGGAGCTCCTGGTGCTGCTACCGCTGCTTCCCGCGGCCGCCCGCCGCCGAGTGGCCTCGTTGGCGACCTCCTTCGAGCCTGCGGTTCTCGAGCGGATCGTCACGGCCGCTCATGAGGAGGAGCTGTGGCCGGCCCTGATCGCCTTCTCGACCGAGCTCGACCAGGCTCCTCGCCAGAAAATCGCCAAGCTGATCGACAAGAGCGACGACGAGGTCCTCGACTCGCTGCTCACCGCCGTCGACGACGCTCACCTGGAGTCCGAGTTGGTCGCCGTGATCGGCGAGCTTGCGGCGGCCGGCCAGCGTCGCCTGGCGAAGCGAATCGCCGACCGCGCCCCGGCCGACCTGCTCACTGGGCTGAGCGGCGCCGCCGACACGACGGATCTCGAGCCGCTGCACAAGGCTTTGACAGCCGGTTGAGCATGGGTATCCTTTCGCCGGTGGAGAGCGGCCGCGCGAGCCTCGCAGAGGACCGGGATCTCGATTCCTCCGGGCCCGTCGAGCGCTCGGCCTGGATGGACGTCGACTGGCCCGAGCATCAAAGGTGGGTGCGTGTCGCGGAGCAGTGGGTCAAGGTCGTCGAGCTGGGCTCGGGGCCGCCGCTGCTGTTCATTCACGGCCTGTCCTGCTGGCAGAGCTGGCTCGAGAATATCTGCTTCTTTGCCCGCGACCATCGCGTGATCGCCATGGACCTTCCGGGGTTCGGCGACTCGCCGACGCCGTCCGGGACGGTCTCGATCAGCGGCTACGCCCGCACGCTCGACGCGCTCTGCGAATCGCTCGGCGTCGATCGCGCCGTGGTCGTCGGCAACTCGATGGGCGGGTTCATCGGCGCAGAACTCGCCATCCGCTTCCCGGAGCGGGTCGAGCGGCTTTGTCTGGCTCCTGCGATCGGCCTCGACATGCAGCACGTCCGCGTCGAGCGCAAGAAGAACATCCACAACCGCATCGAGAACTTCCTCTTCTTCGCCCTCGCCCTACTTGCCGTCCGATCCGACATGCCGGTACGTCGGGCGCGACTACGCCAAAAGCTGCTCGCCCTCGTTGTAGCTCACCCCGAGCGGATTCCCGGTGCCCTGATCGCCCAGGTGATCCGCGGCACCGGCAAGCCGGCGGCCTTCACGGCCGCTCTCGACGCCATGACCAACTATCCGATCCGCGATCGCCTCGGTGAGATCGCGTGCCCGACGCTGATCATCTGGGGCGAGGAGGACCGCCTCGTACCGGTCAGCGACGCGAGCGAGTTCGAGTGGCTGATCCCCGACTCGCGCAAGCTGATCTACGAGGACACCGGTCACCTGCCCATGCTCGAGCGCCCGTCCCGCTTCAACACGGACCTCAGCGCTTTCCTCGAAGAGGGATCCCGCGTTCACCTACGTAGGCGTCGGCTCCGTGCCATCGCCTCGCCAGCCCCGCCGCGCACATGAGAACGACGTCCTGACGGCGAGCAGCCGCCGGCGACGGGTTCATCACCCGCGAGCGAGCAGGCGGGCGCCGGCGACGGGCTCGACCACCCGCGCGTCCGCGAGCTCGACGCCGGGCGGCAGCAGGGCGAGGACGTGGCCGCCGAAGCCGCCGCCGACCATGCGGGCCCCGGCGGCGCCGGACGCCTTGGCCGCGGCCACTGTCGCCTCGACCCGCTCGGTGCTCGCCGCGTAGAGGTCGCGCAGGCTGGCGTGCGACGCGTCGAGGAGCCGGCCGACCGCCGGCAGGTCGCCGCGCTCGAGCGCGGCCACCGTCTCCTCGACCCGCGCGTTCTCCCCGAGCACGTGGCCGACGCGGTCGCCGAGGGGCGCGGCCAGCCGCGGCAGGTCGGCGGCGCCGGCGTCGCGCAGGCTCGCCAGCCCGAGCGCCCGCCGGGCGCGGTCGCACTCGGCCCGCCGCTCGTTGTAGCCCGACTCCGCCAGATCGTGCGACTCGCCCGAGTCGACGGTGACGAGACGCCAGTCCCCGATCGTCAGTACGACGGGACGCCGCTCGAGGGTGCGAAAGTCGATGCGGAGCGCCACCCCCGGCTCGCCGAAGAGGGAGGCGAGCTGATCGAGGAGGCCGGTGTCGGCACCCGCCCACCGGGTCTCGACGCGGGCGTACAGGCGCGCCAGGCCGACGCGGTCGGGCTCCTCCTCGCCGGCCAGCGCGAGCAGCGCGAGGCAGAGCGCGACCTCGAGCGCCGCCGACGACGACAGGCCCGAGCCGGCGGGGAGCGAGCCGCTGATCTCCAGGCGCGCCGCCGGCAGGTCGTGACCGGCGGCGCGGAGCTCGGCCACGACGCCGCGCACGTATGCGCGCCAGCCCCGAGTCCGGTCGGGACGCTCGAGGGGGAAGCGATCGGTCTCGCCGAGGTCGGCGGCGAGCGCCCAGACATCGCCGCCGCCCAGCCGGATCGCCGTCACCGTCACGCCCTCCGCCACGGCGAACGGCAGCGCCAGGCCGTCGTTGTAGTCGGTGTGCTCGCCGATCAGGTTGACGCGGCCCGGCGCGAAGGCGGCGACGCGCCCGCGGCTCAGGGCGAGGTCTTCGGCTTCGACAGCGAGCGGATCCGCCAGAGCCCGCCGTCCTTGACGAGCTCGATCGTCCGGTCGCCGGCGGGCTGGTTGGCCGCGCCCCCCTGGACGTCGGCCAGCGCCGTCGTGCCGGTGACCTTGACGCTCTTGACGGTCAACGTCGGCGCCTGGGTGCTGCCCAGCTCCTGGGCCAGCGCGGTCCGGCACGGGAGCCTGATCTGGCGCAGCTGGTCGAGCAGGCTCTGGCTGAGGAAGCGCCGGCAGATCGTCTTGTAGTCCTTCTGGGCGAAGGCCTGCGCGTAGGCGGTGAGCGTCGCCCGGACCTGCTTCTCCCCGTTGGCGTCGCCGCCGCCCCCGGTCAGCAGCACGACGGCCGCGACGATGGCCACCGCGACCACGAGGACCACGAGGATTCTCCGCACGCCGGGAGCGTACCGGCTCAGAGGACGGCGACGGCGTCGCCCCGGCGCACCCGTCCGGACTCGAGCACCTCGCCGTAGACGCCGAAGGCGAGGGGGGCCGTGGTCGGCGCGTCGGCCCGGTAGGAGCGCAGCAGGTCGAGCACCGGGAGGTCGACCTCGCCGGTGTCGGGGTCGCGCGTGGTGACCAGGCAGCGGCCGACGTGGCCGCGCACGCCGACGAGCGCCGAGCCGACCCGCAGCCGGCGCCCGACCCAGCCGTCCTCCTCGTGGGCGGCCGGGCCGTCGACCTCGACCAGCATGCGAAAGCGCCGGGCGTCGATCGCCGGGACGCCGGCCACGTCGGCCAGGCGGTCGAGCGACGCCCGCGAGACGAGCGTGACCGCCCCGCCCCGCCCCCGGTCGACGCCGACCCGCCCGTCGGCGGCGACCAGCCGCAGCGCGCGCCCGGCGTGGTCGGAGAGCGCCCGCGACCACGGGCCGACGACGGTCCGCCCCGTCGCCGGGCGGGAGTGGAAGCGCGTCGCGATCGGCGCGCCGAGCTCGACCGCCGCCGACACGGCGGTGCCGTTCGGGAAGGTGAGGGTCAGCGTCCCGGACGCCTCGTCCCAACCGGGCACGACCGAGCTCAACGCGCCGAGCTGCTTGCCGTTGACCATGCGTCCCCGCGCGTCGATCACGTAGAAGCGGCGGTCCTCGGCCACGCCGGCGCGGTCGAGGACGACCGCCTCCCGCGACAGGAGGCGGAGACCCTTGACCGGGGTCACGGCGAGCCGGGTCACGCGGATGGCGCCGGCGGTGGGCACGCGACCGAGGATACGACCGTTCACCGATCCGTAAGCGGAAACCGGCGTGGCCGGCGGCGGCGTGCCCGATGATGTTGGAACAGATGTTCGTCCTCATCCTCTTCGCCGTGGTCGCGGGGGCCGGCACGGCGCTCAGCCCGTGCGTGCTCCCGGTGCTCCCGGCCCTCCTGTCAGCCAGCGGCTCGGGCGGCCGGCGCCGTCCGCTCGGCATCGTGCTCGGGCTGACGATCACCTTCACGGTGACGATCGTGGGCCTCGCCAAGGTCGCCGGCGGCGTCGGCCTCGGGGCGGATCCGCTCCGCCAACTGGCGGTCGTCGTGCTGCTCGTCTTCGGCCTGGCCGTCGCCGTCCCCGCCCTCGGCGCCAAGCTCGAGCGACCGCTGGCGGCGTTCTCGCGCCTCGGGCCGCGGACCCGCGGCGACGGGTTTGCCTCGGGCCTCGTCGTCGGCGGCGCCCTCGGCTTCGTCTACACGCCGTGCGCCGGGCCGATCCTGATCGCGGTGATCTCGGTCAGCGCCGCCTCGGGACGCACAGCGGTCGTCGGCCTAGCCTACGCCTTCGGCTCGGCGCTCGTCCTGCTCGCCCTCGCGCTGGGCGGCCGCCAGGTGATCGACCGGCTCCGCGCCGCCGGCCGCGGCGCACGGCTCCAGCAGGCGCTCGGGGTCGTGATGATGCTCACCGCGGTGGTCATCGCCGTCCAGCTCGACGTCAAGCTCGACCAGCTGATCGCCCGCGACATCCCGAGCGTGAGCCTGACCGCCGGGCTCGAGAAGAGCAAGGCGGTTTCCGCCCGCCTGGACACGCTCCGCCCGCCGTCCCGCTTCGCCCCGGCGGCGGCGGCCGCCGCGGCGCCGAGGCTGCCGTCGCTCGGCCCGGCGCCCGACTTCACCGGCAACCAGCGGTGGTTCAACACCGCGGGCGGCCGCCCGCTCTCGCTCGCCGGGCTGCGCGGGCGGGTGGTGCTCGTCGATTTCTGGACCTACACGTGCATCAACTGCCTGCGCACCCTCCCCTACCTCGAGGCGTGGGACGCCAAGTACCGCCAGGCCGGCCTGACGATCGTCGGCGTCCACACGCCCGAGTTCTCCTTCGAACACGACGCCGGCAACGTGGCCAACGCGATCGCCACGCTCGGGATCCGCTACCCGGTGGCCCAGGACAACAACATGTCGACGTGGAACGCCTGGGGCAACCAGTACTGGCCGGCCGAGTTCCTCATCGACGCGCGCGGCCAGGTCCGCAGCGCCCACTTCGGCGAGGGCGAGTACGCCAAGACCGAAGCGGACGTCCGCCGGCTGCTCGCCGAAGCCGGGCATCCGGTGAGCGGGGCCGGCGCCCGTCCGAACGGAGCGATCACGCCGTCCCGGCAGGCGTCGCCCGAGACCTACCTCGGCGCCGCCCGGGCCCAGGGCTGGGTGCCGTCGAACCCGACGCCGGGAACCCGCGCCTACGCGATCCACGCCGGGCTCCTCCCGCTCAGCGCCTTCTCCTACGGCGGGACGTGGACGATCAGCCCGGAGCAGGCGGTCGCCGGGGCGGGCGCGCGGATCGACGCCGAGGTCCAGGCGAAGGACATCTACCTCGTGCTGAGCCCGCCGGCCGGCGGCGGCGTCGGACACGTCTCGGTGGAGCTCGACGGCCGGCCGGCCGCCGCCGGCGGCGACGTCCGCGGCGGCTCGATCGCCGTCACCCGCCAGCGCCTCTACACGCTGGCCGCGCTGCCCGCGAACGGACGCCACCGGCTGACCCTCAGGTTCGCTCCCGGGACCCGCGGGTTCTCGTTCACCTTCGGCTGAGTCGTAGACTCCGAAAGCGTGCATGCCGATCCCCGCAGCTGGTTGCGGTGCTACCGCTGCTGGTCCCAGGATCTCGAGGTCCAGGTCCACTACGAGGGCATCCACAAGATCGACCCCGACACCGGCGAGCGCGCGGAGGTGGTCGACGAGCTCCAGGAGGCCGTCGTCCAATGCCTCGACTGCATGCACGACCAGCCGCACCTCGGCTTCCACGACGGGCGCGTCGAGCCGATCGAGGATCGCTGGGAGCGGATGGTCGCCGGCACGCCGTGGGTGGCCTCGTGCACGGTCACCGTCGACGCCGAAGAGGTCGAGAGCTGCTCGGGACCCGAAGCCGGCGACGCCCTCTCCTACGCCGCCTTCGGCGACCACGGCGTGCGCGAGTTCTTCACCCATGTGCGCTTCCACAAGCACGAGGACGACAACCGGATCGTCGTCCACCTCCTCGTCGAGCTCTACGCCCGGTCGCTCGACGAGGCGACCGAGGTGCTCGAGGAGGCGGCCCGCGGCGCGCTGGCCATCACCTCGCTCGCCGAGGAGTCGCGCCCGCCGGCGGCCACGCCGGGCGCCGACCCGCACTGAAGTACGGCGTCCGCTCGGATCACCGAGGCCGATTCGGAGCCGGGGCGGGCACCGGCGGCCAGGTTTCCGCAGGTCGAGATCTATGATCGGGCGATCGGTAGGTCACCACGAACGGAGGAACCATTGGCTTTCAAGGTCGGAGACCGGGTGCTCGCTGAGATCAGCGGCCGCCGCAAGCGCTCGCAGCTCGGCGCGATGCGACCCCGCCGGGGTGGTGTGGTCGCCGAGGTCCTGCGCGGCGACCCGAGCCCGCGCTACCGGATCACGTGGGACGCGGGCGGGGAGACCGTCTACTCGCCGGCCAACGGCGGCCTGCACCCCGACAACCAGGAGGACGCCGCCTGAGGCTCCGCCCCAGAGTGGACGAGGCGACGATCCGGCCGGCGCGCGCCGAGGACGCGGACGCGCTCCGAGCGCTCGAGCGGGCGACCTGGTCGTGGGAGGTGAGCCCGGCGCCGCCGCGGCCGGCGGAGGCGCCCTTCTACGACGCCGCCGCAGACACGCTGGTCGCCGAGCGCGGCGGAGCCCTCGTCGGCTACGCGCGGCTCGTCCCCGTCTCGCCGCTGGCCTCCTCGCGCCACGTGCTCGAGCTCCACTGCTTCGCCTTTGATCCGGCCCACCGGCGCCGGGGCATCGGCCGCCGCCTGGTCGAGGCGGCCGTGGCCGAGGCGCGGCGCCGCGGCGCCCGCCGCCTCTGCCTGCGCGTGCTCGCGCCCAACGCGGCCGCCCGCGGCCTCTACGCGGCCGCCGGCTTCGCCGAGGAGGGCGTGCTCCGGGGAGAGTTCCTGCTCGACGGCGAATACGTCGATGACGTGCTCATGGCGATCGACCTGAGCAGGTGAACATCCGCGAACGACGCTCGTCGCTTGACGCAGGCTTTAGCCGGCTGGCGGAGAATACGAGTTGATTCGGAACGCCGTCAGCGTCCGTCCCCCTAGTTGGAGAACACTGGCATGTCCACATATCGTGGTTACGCTCCACCCGCCGGCGAGCGGAGCCTGGTTCACGGCCGCGCCGTCTTCGGCCAGGTCATGGGTCTCGTCGCGGTCACCGTGGGCTTCACCGCACTCGGTGCCTACCTCGGGCGCAACGCCCCCTCCGGCAGCGGCTTCATCTTCCTGATCGCCGGCTTCGGCTGCATCTTCGGCTTGAACTTCGCCCAACGCCGCGGCGCCCATCAACTCGCCGTCGGCCTCCTGTTCGGTCTCGGGGTCCTGCTCGGCCTCGCCTTCGGACCGATCCTCAACACCTACGCCCAGGCCGAACCGAGCGCGCTCTACCAGGCGACCGGGAGCACGGCGGCCTTCGTCGCCGGACTCGGCGCCTACGGCTACGCCACCCGCCGCGACCTCAGCGGCTGGTATCGGGGGCTCTTCTGGGCGCTCGTCGCCCTGATCGGCTTCGGGCTCGTCACGCTGCTGATCTCGATCCCCAACGGGAACCTGATCTACTCGCTGGCCGGGCTCGGCGTCTTCGGCGCGTTCACCATCTTCGACTTCAACCGGCTCCGCCGGGCGGAGATGAACGACGCCACGATGATCGCGGCGTCGATCTTCCTCGACGTCTTCAACGTGTTCATCCTGATGCTCTCGCTCTTCGGCGGCGGCGGCGGTCGCCGCTGAGCGTCGGTCTGGCGAGCCGGCGTCCTGACTTCAGGCCGCCGGCTCCCCCGCCGTACTACTCCACGCCCAGCCGCTGCTCGAGCGCGTCGAGCTGCTTGGCCATCGGCTCGGGCAGCCGCGAGAACGTCGCGTAGTGCTCGCGGAACTGGGGCAGCTGGGCGCGCCACTGGTCCTCGTCGACCCGCAGCAGCTCGGCCATGTCCTCGGCCGACACGTCGAGGCCCTCGGTGTCGATTCCCTGCTCCCCGGGGAGCCGTCCGATCGCCGTGTCGCGCGCGTCGGCCGACCCCTCGAGGCGGCGGAAGATCCACGCGAGCACGCGGCTGTTCTCGCCGAAGCCGGGCCAGAGGAAGTGGCCGTCGGCGTCCTTGCGGAACCAGTTGACGTAGTAGATCTTCGGCAGCTTCTCGGGATCCGCCTGCCCGCCGACCTTCAGCCAGTGCGCCATGTAGTCGGCCATGTTGTAGCCGCAGAACGGCAGCATGGCGAACGGGTCGAAGCGGAGCTTGCCGACCGTCCCGGCGGCGGCCGCCGTCATCTCCGAGGACATCGTCGACCCCATGAAGACGCCGTGCTCCCAGTCGAACGACTCGGTGACCAGCGGCACGACGCCGGCGCGGCGCCCGCCGAAGAGCATCGCGTCGATCGGCACGCCGGCCGGGTCCTCCCACTCGGCGGCGATCGCCGGATCCTGCGCCGCCGGCGTGGCGAAGCGGGCGTTCGGGTGGGCCGCCGGCGTGCCCGTCTCGGGCGTCCAGTCCTTGCCGTGCCAGTCGATCAGGTGCGCCGGCTTGTCGCCGGTCATGCCCTCCCACCAGACGTCGCCGTCGTCGGTCTTCGCGCAGTTGGTGAAGACGGTGTTCTCGCGGACGGTCAGCATCGCGTTGCGGTTGGTCAGGTCGCCGGTGCCCGGCGCGACCCCGAAGAAGCCGGCCTCCGGGTTGATCGCGTAGAGCCGGCCGTCGTCGCCGAACTTCATCCAGGCGATGTCGTCGCCGATCGTCTCGACGGTCCAGCCCTCGACGGTCGGGATCAGCATCGCCAGGTTGGTCTTGCCGCAGGCCGACGGGAAGGCGGCGGCGATGTACTTGACCTCCCCCTCCGGCGAGGTCAGCTTGAGGATCAGCATGTGCTCGGCCAGCCAGCCCTCGTCGCGGGCCATGACCGAGGCGATGCGCAGGGCGAAGCACTTCTTGCCGAGCAGGGCGTTGCCGCCGTAGCCCGACCCGAACGACCAGATCTCCCGCGTCTCGGGGAAGTGGACGATGTACTTGTTGTCGGCGTTGCACGGCCAGGCCACGTCCGCCACCCCGTCGCCGAGGGGCATGCCCACCGAGTGGACGCAGGGGACGAACTCGCCGTCCTCGCCGAGTACGTCGAGCGCCGCCTGCCCCATCCGCGTCATCACGCGCATGCTGGCCACGACGTAGGGGGAGTCGGTCAGCTCGACGCCGACGTGGGCGATCGGCGAACCGACCGGCCCCATCGAGAAGGGCACGACGTACATCGTGCGCCCGGCCATGCAGCCGGTGAACAGGTCGTTCAACATCGGGCGCATCTCGTCCGGCGCGCGCCAGTTGTTCGTCGGGCCGGCGTCCTGCTCGTCGGCCGAGCAGATGAACGTGCGGTCCTCGACGCGGGCCACGTCGGCCGGATCCGACAGGGCGAGGAACGAGTTCGGGCGCTTCTCCTCGTTGAGGCGCTCGAAGGTTCCGGCGTCGATCAGGGTCTGGCAGAGTTGCTCGTACTCGGCGTCCGAGCCGTCACACCAGTGGATCTGGTCGGGCTTGGTCAGTGCGGCGATTTCCTCCACCCAGGCGATCAGAGGCTGATGCTTGGTCGGGGCGGTCGTCTCGATCACGGCAGCGATAACTCCTCAAGTGTTTGTGCGGGCCGGCACTTACGTTATTGACTCGCGCCGGCGTCCCGCCGGGGAACGAGCACGAGGCGCTTGAATTCGGCAACCAGGACACCGTCCTGGTTGAGCACGCGGGTGTGGACGCGGACGGTTCCGCGGTCGGGCTTGGTCTTGGACTCGCGCTTCTCGAGCACCTCGGATTCGCAGTAGAGCGTGTCGCCGTGGAAGACCGGCGCCGGGTGCCTGAGCTCGTCGGTCGCCAGGTTGGCGATCGCCTTGCCGCTGACGTCGGAGACCGACATCCCGAGGGCGAGCGAGTAGACGAGGGGGCCGACGACGACGTTGCGCCCCTGCTGCGAGGCGGCCGCGTAGACGTCGTTGAGGTGGAGCGGGTGATGGTTCATGGTGATCAGGCAGAACAGGTGATCGTCGGACTCGGTCACGGTCTTCGCCGGCCAGTGCTTGTAGACGGCGCCGACCTCGAACTCCTCCAGGTAGCGCCCGTACGGGTGGGCGCCACTGGCCTCGCGGGCGGCTTGGCCGGTCTCGACTTGGCTCATCGGATTCTCCTCCTGGTTGGCCCACCGCGGCGAGCCGAAGACTTTAAGCGAGCGCTGCGGCGACCCGGGGTCTCGCCGGCGAGTCGCCGGGACCCGAGCGCTCGGCGGCCCGGCTGCAGGCCGGTCAGAGCATATCGGCAGCGATATCTTGCGGGGGTGCAGACGCGCGCTTCAGTCAGCGTGGTGATCGCCGACGACCACGCCGTGGTGAGGCAGGGGCTGCGGCTCCTGCTCGAGGCCGAGAGCGACCTCGACGTCGTCGGCGAGGCGGGCGACCTCGAGGAGACCGAGCGGCTCGTGCGCGCGTTCGGGCCCTCTGTCTCATGGGCACCCCCAGTGCCCCAACCCGGACACCACCGTAGATCCCGACCGCCGCCGCCCACAATCGGTCGCCTCCCACACGGGAGCCCGGGGAGACCGCAGAGTCCTCCGTATAAGTCCGCAGCCGTTCGGTTTCAGCAGGCGAGCGCCGGAGCGCCCGCCAGCGGGCAGACGCGCGGCGTCACGGCCCCCACCCCGAGCAGCGGACAGGCGGCCGGGGTGGGGCACGGGGGCCGCGGACACGGCGGGCACACCGGGACAGGGACCGGCGTCGGCGTCGGCGTGGGAGTCGGGGTCGGGGCCGGCAGCGCGCAGACGGCGTTGGGCGGACAGCACCCGGCGACGAGGCTCGTCCCGCAGCCGGTCACCGCCCGGGCGAAGGCCGAGTCGTAGGGCAGGCCGCAGGCGACGTCGTAGGCCTGGGCGACGGCGGCGGCGACGCCGTATCCCGGCAGCGGCCGCCCGCCGCTGAGCACAGCGCGCAGATCGGCCGCGCCGTGCCGGGCCCCGAGGCCGCAGAGGCGCGGGTCGAGGCCCGACCCCGCCGGGCGCGGGAACGGGTTGACGCGCTGGCGCAGCGACGGGGATCCGAGCGCCCGGTCGGCGGTGACGCGCAGCCCGAGGCGCAGCAGATCGGGGGCGAGCGACCCGCGTGGGCGCTCGTTGACCACCAGCACGAGCGCGCGCGGGCCCGACCGAGACGGCCGGCGCACCAGCGCGCCGGCGACGTAGTAGAGGCCGGGCGCCTGGCCGAGGGCCAGGTGGCCGGGCGGGCCGGGCCGGCCTGGGAAGCGCAGCTCGGCCAGCGTCAGGTCGAACTGGGCCGGCGCGGTCACGTTCACGCGCGAGACCCGGCCGGCGGTCCGGCCGACCGCGGTCGAGCCGCCCAGCGCGAGCGCGACGGCGACGGTGAGCGCGACGGCCAGGGCCGGCGCGAGGCAGCGCATCCGCATCGGTCCGTCTTATCAGAACCCCGCGGAAAAAGTGAGTCGCTACGGTTCGCCCGAGACCCTGACGCGTCGACCAGGAGAACCACCTTGCGCAATCCTCGCGCCTTCCTCGCCCCGCTGGCCCTCGGCGCCCCCGACCCGGCGCGCGAGATCCCGATCAAGCCGTCGCGGATGATCCACTTCTTCGACCCGAGCAACGAGAAGATGGCGGCCAAGGTGCCGGACATCGCCAAGAAGACCGACATCCTCCTCGGCAACCTCGAGGACGGCGTGTCCGTCGAGCGCAAGGAGGCCGCCCGCGACGGCCTCGTCCGCATCGCCCAGGAGCACGACCTCGGCCGGGGCGGGACGTCGCTCTGGACGCGCGTCAACTCGCTCGAGTCGCCCTGGGCGCTCGAGGACATCACTACGCTCGTGGCCGAGATCGGCGACCGCCTCGAGGTCGTGATGATTCCCAAGGTCGAGGGTGCCTGGGACATCCACTACGTCGACCGCCTGCTCGCCCAGCTCGAGGCCCGCGCCGGCCTCGAGCGTCCGATCCTGATCCACGCGATCCTCGAGACCGCGCTCGGTGTGGCCAACCTCGAGGAGATCGCCGCCGCCAGCCCGCGCATGCAGGGGATGAGCCTCGGCCCGGCCGACCTCGCCGCCTCGCGGCGGATGAAGACGACCCGTGTCGGCGGCGGCCACCCCGGTTACCGCACGATCGAAGACCCCGACCCGGAGAATCCCGATGCCCCGCGGGCGAGCGCCCAGCAGGACCTCTGGCACTACTCGATCGGGCGCATGGTCGACGCCTGCACCGCCGTCGGCGCCCTCCCCTTCTACGGGCCCTACGGCGACATCCGCGACGTGCTCGGGTGCGAGACCCAGTTCCGCGCGGCCTACGTGATGGGCTGCGTCGGCGCCTGGTCGCTCCACCCGGTCCAGATCGACATCGCCAAGCGCGTCTTCAGCCCGGATCCGGATGAGGTCCGGTTCGCGCGCAAGGTGCTCGAGGCGATCCCCGACGGCCGCGGCGTCCACATGATCGACGGCAAGATGCAGGACGACGCGACCTGGAAGCAGTGCAAGGTCATGGTCACCCTCGCCGACATGCTGGCCGAGAAGGACCCGGAACTCGCCGAGCGCTACGCCGGCTGAGGGCGGTCGCCGCTCCCCGAAGCCGGGCTCGGACCACGTGTCCATATAGTGTCGACGCGATGAGATTCTTCGAGTACGAGGCGCGCGAGATCGTCAAACGCGCCGGAATACCGGTGACGAAGTTCGGTTTCGCGACCACACCGGAGGAGGCCGGGGAGATCGCCCGGGAGATCGGCGGCGAGACGGTGATCAAGTCGCAGGTGCTCACCGGCGGGCGGATGAAGGCCGGCGGCATCAAGTTCGCCGACACGCCCGACGCGGCGGCCGACCACGCCCGCGACGTGCTCGCGCTCGAGATCGGCGGCCACATGCCCCGCGGCGTCCTCGTCGACCCCCGCGCCCGCGTCACCCACGAGTACTACGCCGGCGTCGTCTGGGACGGCGTCCGAAAACAGCCGGTGATGCTCTTCTCCGACATGGGCGGGATCGACATCGAGGAGGTCGCCGCCAGCCACCCCGACCACGTCGGCCGCGGCCACTTCTCCAACCTGATCGCGATCTCCGACTGGCAGGCCAAGCAGGTGATCGCCTCGGTCGGCGTCACCGGCCGGCGCCTGAACCGGCTGACCCCGATCCTCGCCCGGCTCGCCCGGCTCTTCGTCGAGTACGACATGACGCTCGCCGAGATCAACCCGATCGGCGAACTCGAGGACGGGACCTTCGTCGCGCTGGACGCCCACATGGACATGGAGGGCGAGGCCCGGCCCCGCCAGCACGAGCTCCTCGCCGCGCTCGGGGTCGGCTCCGAGGAGACGCGCCAGGCGCGCGAAGCGACGCCCTTCGAGCTCGCCGGCGAGGCCGTCGACGCCCAGGACCACCGCGGCGTGGCCGGGAACGTGACCGAGTTCGACGGCAACCTCGGCCTCGTGATCGGCGCCGGCGGCGGCTCGCTGACCCTCTTCGACGCGGTCCGCGCCCACGGCGGCCGGCCTGCCAACTACTGCGAGATCGGCGGCAACCCGTCGGTCGCCAAGGCGTGCGGCCTGGCCAAGCTCGTGTTGCAGAAGCCGGGTGTCCTGCAGATCGCGGTGATGATGTCGATCGTCTCCAACACCCGCGTCGACATCGTCGCCCGCGGCGTGATCAAGGCCTGCGTCGAGCTCGGCTACGACCCGGCCGAGAAGATCGCCATCTTCCGCATCCCCGGCGCCTGGGAGGACGAGGGATTCAAGATCCTCCGCCGCTACGGGATCGAGTACGCCGATCGCTCGGTCTCCATGCACGAGGCCGCCCGCCGGGCCGTCGAGAAGATCGCAGGCGCCGCGGCATGAGCATCCTGATCGACGCCGAGACGACCTTCATCGTCCAGGGGATCACCGGGCGCGAGGCGGTCAACCTGACGCGCGAGTGCCTCGACTACGGCGCCGGGGCCAAGATCGTCGGCGGCGTCACGCCGGGGCGCCTCGGCCGCGACGTCCACGGGATCCCCGTCTTCGACACCGTCGCCCAGGCCGTCGACCACCACGGCGCCCCGATCCACGGGTCGGTGGTCACCGTGCCGCCGGCCTTCACCCGCGACGCCGTGTTCGAAGCGATCGAGAACGGCGTCGAGCTCGTGGTCATCGTCACCGAGCGGATCCCCCGCTCCGACGTCGCGGCGATGGTCGAGCTCGCCGGGCTCCGCGGCGCCCGCATCATCGGGCCGAACTGCCTCGGCATGATCGTCCCCGACGTGGTCAAGATGGGCGGGATCGGCGGTCCGGCCAAGAACGCCGCCCAGGCCTACTCCCCCGGGCCGATCGGCGTGATCTCGCGCTCGGGCGGCATGACCACGGAGATGTCGTCCACGTTGACCGCCGCCGGCCTCGGCCAGTCGACCGCCGTCTCGATCGGCGGCGACGCGATCATCGGGTCCACCTACGCCGAGCTGATGCCCCTGTTCGAGGCCGATCCCGAGACGCAGGGCATCGTCGTCTACACCGAGCCCGGAGGCCGGATGGAGGCCGAGCTCGCCCGCTGGGTCGTCGAGCACGACTCGCGCCTGCCGATCGTCGCCTTCATGGCCGGGCGCTTCATGGACGAGATGCCGGGCATGAGCTTCGGGCACGCCGGGACGATCGTCGAGGGCAAGGAGGACACCGCCACCGAGAAGATCGCCCGGCTGGCCGAGGCCGGGATCGAGGTCGCCGAGGAGATATCCCAGATCCCCGACCTGATCGCCGCCAAGATCGAGGCGCGGCGGGTGTCGGCGTGAGCGGCCTCTTCATCGACGTCGAAATCGACGACGCCGTCGCCGCCGACCCGCGCCTCGTCGCCAAGCTCGCCGAGGTCTGCCCGGTCGACATCTTCGCCGCCCGCGAGGACGGGACGCTCCCCATCAACGAGGAGAACCTCGACGAGTGCGTGCTCTGCCGGCTGTGCCTCCTCGCCATGGAGCAGGAGGGGGCGCCGGACGGCGCGGTCCGGGTGATCAAGCTCTACGAGGAGGACCCGGCCGAGGCGGTCCTCCGCTGAGGCGGCGCCTGACTGCCTCCCGACCGCCCGCCACCTCCTCCGCGCCCGCGACCTGGCCGGCGCCCGTTGCGTTCACCACCCCGGGGCACGAGCCCCCGGGCGATCGCTCAGCTCAGAAGCCGGGGCCCCAGAGGGGGTTGTGGAGCGGCCGCGGATCGAGCGGCTCCTCCGGACGGGGTCTGGCCTCGGTCGTCGTCTTCAGCGGCGCCTTGGCCCGCATCCCGGGGATGGTCACGCGGACGGCGCGCCAGTCGCCGGGCGACGCCTCGCGGGCCAGCCAGCGAACACCCGGCTGTGCCGCGACCTCACGGTTTCTCTCCGCGCATTCCCGTTGGGCCTCGTCGTGGGTCATGGCCATAACGCTAGTGACGCGGCCGGCCGCCGGCAAGCCCCCGAGGTGGCGGATCCCACACCTCGCTTGCTAGCGTCGCGGCGATGATCCACCACGTGGCCCTCGAGACGCGCCCGGCCGACGGCCGGGCGGCCCTCGCGTTCTGGCGGGAGCTCGGCTTCGTCGCTGTGGACCCGCCGGCAAGCCTCCGCGACCGGGCCGCCTGGGTCGAGCGCGACGGCACGCAGATCCACCTGCTCTGGACCGAGGAGCCGGGCGCTCAGCGCGAAGGCCACGTCGCCGTGGTCGTCCCCGACTACGCGGCGACGCTCGAGCGCCTCCAGGCCGCCGGCCACCCGGTCGAGCCTCGGACCGAGCACTGGGGCGCGCCGCGGGCGTTCACCCGGGCCCCGGGTGGCCACCGCGTCGAGCTCATGGCGGCGCCGCCGGGATAGCGGATCACGGCGGCGAGGCCGACACGGCGTCGCCTCCGTCGCCTCGCCGGTGATCGAGGCACTCTGGATGATGACGGGCTCCGGTAATCCTTCCGATCAAGGCGCTGCTGATGAACGCGCTGACCGTCGGTGCGGCCACCGGCCTGCTCGTCCTCGTCTTCCAAGACGGCCGACCGGGAGGCCGTCGCCGCCGGCCTGCAACGGACCGGTTCGCTCGGGAGCGCCGCGTCCGTCCTGCTCACCGTGGCGATCGCCGCCTTCGCGACGTCCAAGGTCGTCTTTCTCAAGGAGGTCGGCCTCGGCGCCGCTGCCGGGGGCGGACGACGGCCGACCGGCTCGGGCTCCGGCTCCGGCTCCGGGGCCCTCCCGGGGGAGCGCGCCCCCACGCCTTGGGCACGGCCGGCGACGATCGTCCTGGCGCCGGCGAGACAGGGCGGGGAACGCCCCCGGCGTTATCCGGCGCGCTCGGCCGAACGCAGTCCGCCGCGGGCCCAGACGGCGACGAGCACGAGCAGGCCGGCGAGGCAGGCGGCGGCGATCGCCGTCTTCGTAGGCTGGCCGGAGATCAGCCCGCGCCCGGCCTCGAGCAGGGCGGTCACCGGATTGAAGCGGGCGACGTCGTGGACCCACCCGCCGACCAGGGCCAACGGCACGTAGACCGGGGCGAGGAAGAGCAGGATGAAGACCGGCATCTGGATCACCGGGCCGGCCTGCATGGTGCGTAGGCGCATGGCGATCCCGCCGGCCCAGAGGGTCGCCACGGCGCTGGTGGCCACGGCCAGCAGCAGCAGGGCGAGGAGGTCGCCGAGGTTGCCGTCGACGCGCATGCCGCTGATCAGGCCGGCGGTGAAGACCACGCAGAGGACGAACACGGCGCGGACCATGGCCGAGATGACGTAGCCGATGACGATCCCGCCGCGGTTGGGCGCCGCGAGGAGGAGGCGCCGGGCGAACCCGAACTCGAAGTCGGCGGCGATCGAGAAGCCGGTGAACACCCCGCCGGAGGCCGCCGCCTGGAAGCAGACGAAGACGAACTGGAACGAGGTGTAGCCGGAGCGGAAGTCGAAGCCCGGTGCGTGCTGGACGCCGGAGAGGCCGCCGGCGAAGGCGATGAAGAAGAACAGCGGGAAGAGCACGCTCGGGAGCAAAAAGGCCGGGTTGGTGAACGCGTTGTGGAGGCCCCGCCAGGCGACGACGAGGGCGACCGACCGCGTGCGGCGGAGATGGCTCATGTGCGCACCAGCCGCGTCCGCAGCGCCCGGCTGGCCAGGAAGAGGGCGATCGCGATGCCGGCCAGGGCGATCGCGAACGCCCTGGCCAGGGCCTGGCCGTCCCAGCCGGTGATCACCAGCGAGCGGATCCCCTCGACCATGTAGGAGACGGGATTCCAGGTGGCGATGGTCCGGAACCAGTCCTGCTCGATCAGGTTGCGCGGGAACGAGGCCGAGCTCAGGAAGAGGAGGACGAAGAACAGCGGGAAGAAGCCCTGGACCGCCTCGCCGGAGCCGGCGCGCAGAGCGACGAACGTCCCGAAGCAGGCGAAGGCGAAGGAGATCGTGATGGCCAGCACGAGTAGGACGAGCGCGCCGCCGACCCCGGCGACGATGCCGACGCCGAAGGTGATGCCGACCAGGAGGTAGAGGACCGAGCTGACCGCGCCCATCACCAGGGCGCCGCCGAGCTGGCCGGCGAGGAGTGCCGCCCCCGACATCGGCGTCATCGCGAGCCGGTCGAGGAAGCCGGTCTGGATGTCGCGCGCCAGGTCCTGCCCGGCGTTGAGCGCCGCGAAGATCGCCCCCTGCATGAACGGGAGGGCGAGCGCGAAGTCGAGGTAGCTCCGGCTGGGGAACCCGGGGAGCCTGGTCGCCGCCGAGAGCCCCGAGGCGTTGACGGCGAGGAGGATCAGCGGGAAGAGGATCGGGAAGACGATCTGCGCCGGCTCGCGGCTGGTGCGGATGACCGACCGGCGCGCGAGCAGGCCGACCTGGGTGAGCGTCGGGCCGCCGAGGACGGCGGCGCTCACGCGGGCGCGCCGGCCGGGACGGCGTCCTCGACCGGCTCGGTGGCGGCGCCCTCGAGGCTCCGGCCTGTCTTGGCCAGGAAGACGTCGTCGAGCGTCGGCTGGTGGAGGGCGAGATTGGTGACGGCGATGCCGGCGGCGTCGAGCGCGCGGACGACCCCGGCCAGCTCGTCGGCGCCGTCGCGCAGGCGTACGGCGATCGACCCGGCCCGCCGGGCGGCCACGGGCTCGCCGAAGGGCGCGAGCGTCTCCCGGGCGGCGGCGCAGCGGCCGGCGTCGATCGGCACGACCTCGACCGTCGGACGGGCGATCTCCGCCTTCAGCGCCTCGGGCGTGCCCTCGGCGACGATAACACCGCGATCGATGATCCCAACCCGCTCGGCGAGGACGTCGGCCTCCTCGAGGTACTGGGTGGTCAGGAAGACGGTGGTCCCCTCCTCCCGGGCCAGCCGGGCGACCTCGGCCCAGAGCGCGGTCCGCGACTGGACGTCGAGGCCGGTCGTCGGCTCGTCGAGGAAGAGGATCCGCGGCCGGTGCAGCAGCGCGAGGGCGAGATCGAGCCGGCGCTTCATGCCGCCGGAGTAGCCGGAGGACTTGCGATCGGCGGCGTCGGTCAGCCCGACCCGCTCGAGCAGCTCGTCGCCCCGGGCGGCCCGCTCGGCCCGGGGAATCCCCTGGAGCCCGGCCTGGAGGCGGACGTGCTCGCGGCCGGTGAGGAAGGGATCCAGAGCCACCTCCTGGAGGGCGACGCCGATCGCCGCGCGGACCTGGGCGCCCTGGGTCGCGACGTCGAAGCCGGCGACGCTGGCCCGGCCGGCCGTCGGCGGCAGCAGCGTGGTGAGCACCTTGACGGTGGTCGACTTGCCGGCGCCGTTGGGCCCGAGAAAGCCGTAGATCCGCCCGGGTTCGACCCGGAGATCGATCCCGTCGACGGCGCGGATGCCGCCCTTGAACTCCCGGACCAGCCCTTCCACCTCGATGCCGCGCTCGGTGCTCATCCCCGGCAGACTACGCAATCCCTTGAACTTGTCAAGTGTCGCGGTTATCGACTATCGTGTAAGGCAATGGATATCGAGGGCGAGCCTGTCTCGCCGGCGCAGGAGGCGTGGACCCTGATGAGCCGGCTCTTCTGGGAGCTCCGTCCGCGGATGCTGAACGTCGCCGGCGAGTTCGGCCTGACGCCGCCCCAGATCTTCGCCCTCCACGCCCTCGATCCCGAGCACCCGATCTCGATGGGCGAGCTGGCAGCGCACCTCCACTGCGACAACTCGAACGTCACGGGGTTGGTCGACCGCCTGACCGCCCAGGGCCTCGTCGAGCGGCGCGAGGCCCCCCAGGACCGCCGGGTGCGGATGCTCGTGGTGACCGAGCGGGGCGCCGCGATCCGGGCGCGCCTGCGCTCCGTCCTGGCCGAGGTCCCGCCCGCCCTCGCCCGCCTCGGAGCCGACGACCAGCGCCGGCTGCGCGACCTCATGCGGCAGGCGCTCGAGCCGGTCGGCGACGCCTGACCCGTTCTTGGGGGCGGTTGCGCGCGGCGGTGGCGCGCGCGCCCGGAGCCCGTGCCAGCATGTGGCCATGAGATCTATTGGGAAGCTCCTCGCCGTCGTGACCGTTCTCGCTGCATCGACGACCGTCGTGGCCGGCGCAGCGGTGGGGGGCGCCACGACCCGGTCGGTCTCCGTCTCCGCGACGGCGTTCAGCGTGCGGTTTCCCGGGAAGCCGAAGCGGTCGGTGGACACGATCCAGACCGCCGCCGGCGGGGTGAAGCTGGTCTCCTACCTGTACGTCAGCAAGACCAGGCGCGAGGACCTCCTGCTCGGGGTGGTCGAGAACACCTTCGGATCGGACCCCGGCCGCCGACGCCAAGTCGCCGACCGCGATCTACCGGCGGTTCCGGGCCTCGCTGCAGATCATGGCGGCCGGGCTCTAGAGCGGCGGCGAGACACGGGCTGCGGGCCGGCGCCGCCAAGCGCGACGCCGGCGAAGCGGGGTCTAACGCTGACTTCCGGGCGGCTCCGGCTGCGGGTTCAACGACACCTCGTCCCCGGCACCGTTACGCGGCGATCCCTGCACGACCATGGACCGTGGCGACCGCCCGGCTCGCGCGGAATTGATGTGAGCCGGCCGGTCACCGCCGGGCCACGTAGCCGCGGACGATGCTCTCGGCCAGCCGCAGCTCCCGCCCCGCCGCGGCTCCCGGCCACGTCACGGTGACCTCGACGAGCCGGCCCCCGTCGGTGGCCAGCAGCCGGCGCTCGGCGGGAAACCAGTCGGCGCCCTGGCCCAGCCCGTCGATGTTCCGCGGGTAGGGGCTCGGGCCGCGGTGGGCCCAGATCACGTTCTGGCCGTACTCGACGACCTCGCGCTCGAAGCGGACGGACGCCTGGGGTGCGGTGTCGATCCCGGCCACCGCGGCGATCGGCACGACACCGCGCGCCGCAAAGCGGCATCCGGCGGCCCCGCTCGGCGCGACGAAGGCGGTGGCCGCCACGCGCGCGGCCGGTGTCCCCGACGCCGCCGCGATCACCGCCCGGGCGGCCGCCGCGCAAGCTCCCGTCGCCGCGCTCCGCTGCCCGCCTCCGCAGCCCCCGACGCAGAGCGCCGCCAGTCCGACCGCCAAGCCCGGGCACGGCCGCATCGACGGGATCAGCTCACGGAGTGATGTGCCCCGGCTTGGCCCGGCGCAGGCGCGCGCGTTCCTCCTGGCGCTCCACCACGAGGGTGATCAGCTTGAGGATCTGCGGGACCCCGCTCGCCTTGGCCTGGCCGTAGTGGAACGCTTCGCGCCAGTCGGCGAGCTTCGCGTCCTTGGCCATCTCGTTGAAGAAGGCCCGCGCCATCTCCACACGCACCTTGGCGTCGGTCGCCACGTCCTTGGTGATCTTCGGCCCGGGCAGCTCGATCCGGTACTGCTGGGTGTCGCCGCGGCCCCGGAGGTCGAGCCCGACGATCAGCTTCAGCGGCGCCAGCGCCGGCACCTCGTCGATGAAGCGGGTGATCGCGCCCTCGATCTGGGCCTTGGTGTCGCTGACGGAACTCATCTCGACAGTCTAGACGGCAGCCCCTTTCAGATCTTGTGGCGCTCGAGCAGCTTTCGGCCGATCACCATCCGCTGGATCTCCGAGGTCCCCTCCCCGATCAGGAGCAGCGGCGCGTCGCGGTAGAGGCGCTCGATCTCGTACTCCTTCGAGTAGCCGTAGCCGCCGTGGATGCGGAACGACTCCTCGACGCAGAGGCGCCCGGCCTCCGAGGCGAAGAGCTTGGCCATGCCGGCCTCGAGGTCGCTTCGCTCGCCGGCGTCCTTCAGGCGGGCGGCCCGCATCGTCAGGAGCCGCGCCGCCTCGACCTGGGTCGCCATGTCGGCGAGCTTGAACTGGATCGCCTGGTGCTGGGCGATCGGCTTGCCGAACGCCTTGCGCTCCTGTGCGTAGCGCAGCGCCAGCTCGAGCGTCCGCTGGGCGACGCCGACGCCGCGGGCGGCGACGTTGACCCGGCCGACCTCGAGCGCGTCCATGAACTGGGAGAAGCCCCGGCCCCGCCCGGCCTCCTCCCCGCCGAGGATGTTCGCCGCCGGGCAGCGGTAGCCGTCGAAGACGAGCTCGGTCGACTCGACGCCCTTGTAGCCCATCTTCTTGATCTTCGGCGGCACGTTCAGGCCGGCGTGGGCGCCCGTGTTCTCAGACACCCCGCCCTCCTTCTCGGCGACGAAACAGGTGAAGCTCCGGTGGCGCGGCTCGGCGTCCGGGTCGGTCTTGACGAGCACGAACACGAGCCCTGACATCAGGCCGTTGGTGACCCACATCTTCGTCCCGTTGATCTCGTAGGTCTCGTCGTCGACCTTCTTGGCGTGCGCCTTGAGCGCCTGGACGTCTGACCCCATCTCCGGCTCGGACATCGAGAAGGCGGCGCGGATCTCGCCGGTCGCCATCGGCGGCAGCCACTTCTGGCGCTGCTCCTCCGTGCCGAACTTCATCAGCAGGTAGGAGCCGATGAAGTGGGTGTTGACGACGCCCGAGATCGAGATCCAGCCCCGTGAGAGCTCCTCGACGATCATCGCGTAGGTCGTCAGATCGAGCCCCATCCCGCCGTACTCCTCGGGGATCGTCACCCCGAACAGCCCGAGCTCCTTCATCTGCTCGACGATCTCGGTCGGGAATTCGTCCTCCCGGTCGAAATGCTCGGCGTTCGGGAGGATCTGCTCGTCGGCGAACTGCCGCACCATCTCGGTGATCGCCTTCTGCTCGTCGGTCTTCTCGCTGAGGTTTGCCGCCACGGCCATCTGAGACTCTCTCCAGGGTCTACGCCAAAGAGGGGAGGATACCCGGGTGAACTTCTCGGTCGACTTCCTCGACGCCGCCGATCCGGGTCAGACAGCGCTCGTCGAGCTCGCCCGCGACGGCACCCGCCGCGAATGGTCCTTCGGCGAGGTCGCGGACGCCGCCGGCCGCCTGGCCGGGACGCTCGCCCGGCATGGCGTCGGCCGCGGCGACACCGTTCTCACCCTGATCGGCAATCGGCCGCAGTGGGTCCTCACCATGGTCGCCTGCTTTCGGCTCGGCGCCGTCGCCCTCCCCTGCAGCGAACAGCTCCGGGCCGGCGATCTTCGCCACCGGCTGGCCGTCTCGGCCCCGGCGGCGATCGTCGCCGACGAGCGCAACGCTCCGGAGCTCGGCGCCGCCCGCCCCGGCTGCCCCGTCCTCTGGTGCGACGACGAGGCCCTCTTCGCCGCCGCTGCGGCCCCGGCGGTCGACCTCGACCCGAACGATCCCTGCCTCACCGTCTTCACCAGCGGCACCACCCGCGAGCCCCGCGCCGTCCTCCACGCCCAGCGCTACCTGAACGGCCAGCGCCTCCAGGCCGAGCACTGGCTCGGCGCCCGCCCGGGCGACCTCGTCTGGTGCACCGCCGGCAGCGGCTGGTCGAAATCGGCCCGCAACGTCTTCATCGCCCCCTGGCTCTCAGGCGCCGCCGCGCTCCTCCACGACGCCCGCTTCGACCCCGCCGAGCGCCTCGAGGTGCTCGCCCGCGAGCGGGTCTCGGTGCTCTGCATGGCGCCGACCGAGTACCGGCTGATCGCCAAGCGCGCCGCACTCAGCCGGCTCCCGGCCCTCCGCGGCCTGGTCGCGGCCGGCGAGGCGCTCAACCCCGAGGTCCTCCGGGCCTGGCACGAGGGCACCGGGCTCGAGATCCGCGACGGCTACGGCCAGACCGAGACCGGGCAGCTCACCGGGATGCCGATCGGCGCGCCCGCCCGCCCCGGCTCGATGGGCCGCGCCCTCCCCGGCGTCAACCTCTGGGTCGAGGACGGCGAGCTCGTCGTCGACCCCCTCAGCGTCCCCACCTTCTTCCTGCGCTACCTCGGCTCCGACACCCCCACCGGGCCCTGGCGGACCGGCGACCGGGTGACCGTCGACGACGACGGCTACCTCCACTTCGAGGGCCGCGCCGACGACCTGATCATCTCCGCCGGCTACCGGATCGGCCCCTTCGAGGTCGAGTCGGCGCTTGTCTCCCACGAGGCGGTGGCCGAGGCGGCGGTGGTCGCCGCGCCCGACGCCGAACGCGGCTCGGTCGTCCGGGCCGTCGTCGTCCTGCGTCCGGGGTACGACCCCACGGCCGCGCTGGCGCTCGCGCTCCAAAATCACGTCAAGAGCCTCACCGCCCCTTACAAGTACCCGCGCATCGTCGACTTCGCCGCCGAGCTCCCGATGACCGCGAGCGGGAAGGTCCGGCGGGCCGCGCTGCGCGCGCGGTAGCGTTGACGCCGTGAGCGACAACCTCGCGAAGATCGACCACATCGTGGTGGTCATGCTGGAGAACCGCTCCTTCGACCACATGCTCGGCTACCTCTCGCTCGAGGGCGGGCGCCCCGACGTCGACGGGCTCGCCGTCGGCATGGCCAACCAGCACGACGGGCGCACCTATCCGCCGTTCCACTTCGAGTCGCCGGACCCGCTCGACCCCGACCATTCGGGCGCGGCGGTCGCCCGGCAGATCAACGACGGCCGCATGGACGGCTTCGTCGCCGCCTACGCCCGGGCGCTCGCCGCCTGCGGTCAGCTCGGCGCCGACCCCGGCGGCGTGATGGGCTACTTCAACGCCTCCGACGTCCCCGTCTACGACCACCTGGCCGCCGAGTTCGCGATCTGCGACCGCTGGCACAGCTCGGTCCCCGGGGCGACCTGGCCCAACCGCCTCTACGCGCTCACCGGCGGGGCTGACGGCACCTGCGACGACCCCAAGCCGCCGCCGATCTACAACAAGGCGTCCTTCGTCCGCCACCTCGACGCCGCCGGGGTCGGCTGGCGCTGGTACTCCTACGCTCCGGCCACGCTCCGCTGCATCGATTCCGAGTACCTCGTCGGGCACGACGGCCACTTCGCCTACGTCGATCGGGTCAAGCTCCGCTGGGACCCGATGCTCGACCGGGGCATGACCATCGACGCCGGCAGCTCGAGCTTCCTCGAGGACGCGGTCGCCGGCGATCTGGCGCCGGTCTCGTGGATCGACCCCGACTTCCTCGACCTCGGGCTGGTCGGCCCGTCCTCGGCCGACGACCATCCCCCGGCGGACGTGTTCGGCGGCCAGGAGCTCGTCTTCCGCGTCTACGACGCTCTCGCCGCCGGGCCCAAGTGGGACCGGACGCTGCTGATCGTCACCTACGACGAGCACGGCGGCTTCCATGACCACGTCCCTCCCCCGGCCGCCCCCGACGACCCGCCCTGGGGCACCTACGGGGTCCGCGTCCCGGCGCTCGTCGCCTCGCCCTGGGTGCCCCGGGGCGTCGTCTCCCACACCCTCTTCGACCACACCTCGATCATCCGGACGATCCTCGAGCGCTTCTGCTCGGACGAGCTCGTCCCGCGCCACGGCCTGCGCGCCGTCGGCCACTGGCTCGAGCCCGGCCATCCCCGCTACGTCGGCGCCCGGGTCGAGGCCGCCACCGGGCTCGGCGAGCTGCTCGGCGCGCCGGCGGCCCGGGCGGCGCCCGATCGCGCCGCCCTCGGCGAGGCGATCGCC
>JBPCNA010000082.1:0-13794 GCA_051001735.1 Solirubrobacteraceae bacterium | reverse complement strand
TCGTAGAGGTGTGCGAAGTGGCCCACCGGGCGGGCGGGAATGGCGTCGAGCGCACGCTCGATCACCTCGGGTATCCCGGTGAAGGGCAGCGAACGCTCGAGGAAGGCGGCGACCGCGACCTCGTTGGCGGCGTTCAGCACGCAGGGTGCCGTGCCGCCCTCGATCCCGGCGGCGCGGGCGAGTGCGAGGCAGGGGAACGCCCGCTCGTCGGGCGGCTCGAAGGTGAGGCTGCCCACGCGCGCGAGGTCGAGCACCTCGAGGCTCACGTCGGCGCGCTCGGGATGGTGCAGCGCGTATGAAATCGGCACGCGCATGTCGGGGTATCCGAGGTGGGCCAGCGTCGCGCCGTCGTTGAGGTGCACGAGCGCGTGGACGATCGACTGGGGGTGCACGACGACGTCGATGCGCTCGTAGGGCACACCGAAGAGATGGTGGGCCTCGATCAGCTCGAGCCCCTTGTTCATCAGCGTGGCCGAGTCGATCGTGATCTTCCCGCCCATCTCCCAGGTCGGGTGGCGCAGCGCCTGCTCGACGGTGACCGTGGCCAGCTGCTCGGCGCTCCACCCGCGGAAGGGCCCGCCGGAAGCAGTGAGCGTGAGTCGATCTATGACCCCGGGGGGTTCGCCGTCGATCAATTGGAGCAGTGCCGAGTGTTCGGAGTCGACCGGGATGATCCGAGCGCCGGTGGCCTCGGCCAGGGCCATGACGAGCTCGCCGCCGACGACGAGCGACTCCTTGTTGGCGAGGGCGAGGTCGATCCCCTCTCCGAGGGTGGCCACAGTCGGGCCGAGGCCGGCTGAGCCGACGAGGGCGTTGAGCACGAGGTCGGCGTCGGACTCGACGATCAGGCGGACGAGGCCCTCGGCGCCGGCCAGGATCTCGCCCTCGGGCCAGAGCCGGGCGGCGTCCTGCGCGGCGTCGGCGTCGGTCAGGGCGACCCGGTCGACACCGTAGCGGCGCGCCTGTTCGATCAAGAGCCCGGACGAGGTCTGAGCCGAGAGCCCGACGAGCTCGAGCTCGTCGGAGCGGTCGAGGACGTCCAGCGCCTGGAGGCCGATCGAGCCGGTCGAACCGAGGATCAGGAGGCGGCGGGCCACCTTCGATGATGTCACGATCGGGCAAGCCTGCCAGAAACGCCACCCCGGCAACCGGTGTAGCGTTCTCCTCGATGCGCGCCGCGTTCGCAGTCGCCCTTCTCGCCAGCGCCGTGCTCGCCGCCTGCGGCAGCAGCGCGAACCGGGCCACGACGACGGCGCCGCCGAGCGGCCCGACCCCGGCGGAGTACATCGCCAGGGCGAATCCGATCTGCGCGTCGGGCAGGCGGCGGGCGCCGACGAAGCGGATCCTCACGCTGATCGGGCAGTTTCCGACCCCGACCGCCGAGATCGCCCGGCTCCTGCGCAAGACGGCAGCGATCGTCAGGCAGGTCCGCGACGAGCTGACCGCGATCCCGAAGCCGACCGCCGACACCACCGCCCTGACTCAGTGGATTGCGCAGAACGGAGCCGTCGGCGACCTCGTCACCAAGGCGGCCGGCCAGGTGGAGAACGGCGACCTGGTCGGTGCCGTCAAGACGCAGCAGGACATCTCGGTGGCCAGCGTCGACCCGCTCACGTTCGCCAAGAACTACGGGTTGAGCGCCTGCTCGACGATCGGCAGCTAGATGGCCGATCAACGGCGCGGTGTGCTCGTGAGCCCAGCGGAACCGATCTCCCGGACCTATCGGGGCGTGATGGCCGTCTCCTCGCCGGTGATCCGCCGGTGGGGCCGGCTCGAGGTATCCGGCCTCGAATACGTGTCCGAGAGCGGCCCGCTGCTGATCCTGGCCAACCACGACAGCTACTGGGATCCGATGGCGGCGGGCGTGGCGGCGATCGGCGACCGGCAGATCCGGGCCCTGGCCAAGGCGTCGCTGTGGAAGGTGAAGGGCCTCGACCGGATACTCAACGGCATGGGCCAGATCCCCGTCGTACGGGGTGCGAGCGACACCGGGGCGTTCGACCGGGCGATCGAGGAGCTCCGCGCCGGCGCGTGCATCGGCGTCTTTCCCGAGGGGACGCGGAGCCTCGGGCGCACCCTGCGAGCGCGGAGCGGAGTCGGCCGCCTGGCGGCGGCGGTGCCCGAGGCGCGCCTGGTCTGCGGCGCGATCGCGGGGACGACCGACATCGCCCGCTTTCCGCGCCGCCCCCGGCTGCGCGTGGAGTTCTTCCTGCCCTCCGGCGGCGGCCTGAAGCCGGGCGAGACGCCGGCCGAGCTCGGTGCTCGCATGCTCGCCGAGATCCGCGCGCGGGCTCCGGTCGCCGCCGCCGGGCGCCGGCCGGGGCGACCGGCATGATCGCCTACGACCACGGAATCGGCAGGCTGCCCCTGCTCGGCGAGACGATCGGGGCGAACCTCCGGCGCACCGCCGAGCGCCACGGCGACCGGGAGGCGCTCGTGAGCCCGTGGGACGGCGTGCGGATGACCTACGCCGAACTCGACGCGGCGGTCGACGCCCTGGCCGGCGGCCTGCTCGGCCGGGGGATCGCCGCGGGCGACCGGGTCGGGGTGTGGTCGCCGAGCTGCGCGGGGTGGACGCTCGTCCAGTACGCGACGGCGCGGGTCGGCGCGATCCTCGTCAACCTGAACCCGGCCTACCGGACCCACGAGCTCGGCTTCGCCGCGCGCCAGTCGGGCGCGCGCCTCCTGTTCGCGATGGAGACCTACAGGACGAGCGACTACGCCGCGATGATCGACGCGGCCCGGCCGAAGCTGCCGGTGCTCGAGGAGGTCGTCTACTTCGGCGACCCCGCCTGGACGGAGCTGGCGGCGACGCCGGTCGACGCCGGCGCCCTGGCCGCCCGCGAGGCGGCGCTGGGCTTCGACGATCCGATCAACATCCAGTACACGAGCGGGACGACGGGCACCCCGAAGGGGGCGACGCTCACACACCACAACATCCTCAACAACGGCTACTTCGTCGGTCGGCTCTGCGACTACAGCGAGGCCGACCGGATCTGCATCCCGGTGCCCTTCTACCACTGCTTCGGCATGGTGATGGGCAACCTGGCCGCCACCTCCCACGGCGCCTGCATGGTCATCCCGGCGCCGCAGTTCGACGCCGAGGCGACCCTGCGGGCGGCCACGACCGAGGAGTGCACGTCGCTCTACGGGGTGCCGACGATGTTCATCGCGATGCTCGAGCACCCGGCGTTTCGGAGCTTCGACTTCAGCTCGCTGCGCACGGGCATCATGGCGGGGTCACCGTGCCCGGTGGAGGTGATGAAGCGGGTGGTCGAGGAGATGCACATGACCGAGGTCTCGATCTGTTACGGCATGACCGAGACCTCGCCGGTGTCGACCCAGACCCGGCGCGACGACCCGCTCGAGCGCCGGGTGGGAAGCGTCGGCCGGGCCGGGCCCCACGTCGAGGTGAAGATCGTCGATCCGGAGAACGGCCTGACCGTCGGACGCGGGGAGACGGGCGAGCTCTGCACGCGCGGCTACAGCGTGATGCAGGGCTACTGGGAGGAGCCCGAGCGCACGGCCGAGGCGATCGATCGGGCCGGGTGGATGCACACGGGCGACCTGGCGCGGATGGACGAGGCCGGCTACTGCAACATCGTCGGGCGGATCAAGGACATGGTCATCCGCGGCGGCGAGAACCTCTATCCGCGAGAGATCGAGGAGTTCCTCCACACCCACGTGGACATCGCCGACGCGCAGGTCGTCGGCGTGCCGGACGAGCGCCACGGCGAGGAGCTGTGCGCGTGGGTGCGCCTGCGCGACGGGGCGAGCCTCGACGAGGACGCGGTGCGCGAGTTCTGCCGGGGTCAGATGGCCCGCCAGAAGGTCCCGCGCTACGTCGTCTTCGTCGACGAGTTCCCGATGACGGTGACCGGCAAGGTGCAGAAGTTCAAGATGCGCGCGGCGTCGATCGAGCGCTTCGGGCTCGAGGCGGCGGACGGCGTCGCCACCGCCTGAGCCGGCCGGCGCCGGCCGCAGGCCGTCAGCCGGACTCGGTTGCGGGCCGGCCCGGCGGGACGAGGCGCAGGGCGCGGCGGACCCGATCCGGGAGGTACCAGTTCCAGTCGCCGAGCAGCTTCATCAGCGCCGGGACGAGCAGCGCCCGGACCACCGTCGCGTCGAAGAAGATCGCCGCCGAGAGGCCGACGCCGAACTCCTGGAGCCCGACGAACGACCCGGCGGTGAAGCCGGCGAACGCGGCGATCATGATGATCGCCGCGGCGGTGATGATCCGCCCGGTGTGCTCGAGGCCGCGCGAGACGGCGAGCTGGTTGTCGTGGGTCTCGTCCCACTCCTCGCGCATCCGCGAGAGCAGGAAGACCTCGTAGTCCATCGAGAGGCCGAAGAGCATCGCGAACAGGAAGATCGGGATCCAGGCGTCGATCTGCGGTGAGCCCTGTAGCCCGATGCTCGAATGCAACCCGTGCTGGAAGACGAGCACGAGAACGCCGTAGGTCGCCGACACCGACAAGAGGTTCATCACCACGGCCTTGAGGGGGAGGATGATCGAGCGGAAGGCGCGGAGGAGGAGCAGATAGGAGAGGACGAGGACCGCGAGGACCAGCCAGGGGAAGGCGCCGTAGGCGCGCTTGATGAAGTCGACCCCAAAGGCCGGGGCCCCGGTAACGAGCACCTCGGAGGCACCGAAGTCGGCGGCCGGGACGTAGCGGTCGCGGATCCGGTGGACGAGGTTGATCGCGGCGTCGGTCCCGGCGTCGCCCTTCCCGGCGACCCGGATCTGGAGCACCTCGGCGCCTGCGTCGACGAGGTTGGCCTGGCGGGCGGCTGCGAGGCCGGCCGGCGTCTGCGGGAGTAGCGCCGGCGCCTGGATCGTCGCCGAGCGGACCTCCGGATCGCCGCGCAGGAGCCCGACCAGGCGGCGCTCGGCGGCGAGCGTCGCCGGCGTCAGCGCGCCGCCGGCGGCGCGGGTGTCGACGGCGATCTGGTGCGGCGCGAGGGCGCCGGGCCCGAGCGTGCGCTGGAGCAGGTCGAGTCCGCGGGTCGACTCTGTCGTCAGGGGCACGCCGCGGTTGTCGCCGCCGGTCAGGTGGAGCTGGAGGCCGGGGACGGCCAGGCCGATCATCACCGCGCCGGCGCCGATCAGGTAGGCCCAGGGGCGACGCATGATCGACTGCGACAGACGCGTCCAGAAGCCGGGGCGGCCGTCGGCGCGCGACGCGAGGATGCGGCGGGGTACGACCCGGAAGCGGTTGATCCTCCGCCCGACCACGGCGAGCAGCGCCGGGAGGAACGTGGCCGCCGAGGCGATCGAGAAGAGCGGGACGAGGAGTCCTCCGACGCCCATCGAGCGCATGAACGGCAGCGGCATGAACGCGAGCAGCGAGAGCCCGATCGCGACCACGCCACCGGAGAACAGCGTCGCCCGGCCGGCGGTCTTCATCGTCGCGACGAGGGCGTCCTCGACCGCCTCGTGCTGCTCGAGCTCCTCGCGGAAGCGGAAGACGACGAGCAGCGAGTAGTCGACGGCGATCGCGAAGCCGATCAGGGTGACGATGTTCGTCACGTAGACCGCCATGTCCATGAAGTGGGCGACGATCCAGACGGCGCCGAGCGTCGAGGGGATCGTGACCGCGGCGAAGGCGAGGGGGACGCCGATCGCGACGAGCGTCCCGAACATGAAGGCGAGGACGAGGAGGGCGATCGGGACGGCGATCGACTCGCCCTTGGCGAGGTCGCTGCTGTAGAGCTTCTGCGTGTCGTGGTTGATCGCCGGGAAGCCCGAGAGGTAGGTGCGGGCGCCGGGGATCCCCGGGATCGCGGCCCGCATCGCCGGGGTCTCCTTGGCGGCGTCGGCGTTCTGGAGCGGCGTGCTGATCTGGGAGTAGACGACATTCGGCGCGGCGAGGAGGACCGGGCCGGCCTTGGCGCCGCTGACCACCGCGGCCGCCCTGGCGGCCGCCGCCGCCACCGCGGCGCGCACCGACGGCGTCCCGGCCGCCGGCTGGTCCGTCTTCACGACGAGCGTGAAGCCGCCGTCACCTCGCTCGCCGAAATGCGCCTTGAGGAGGCTGAGACCCTTCTCGGCGTCCGAGCCGGGCACGCTGAAGCGGTTGCTGAGCAGCCCGCCGAGGTTGGCGGCGCCGAATCCCCCGAGGAGGAAGAGCGCGAGCCAGGCGGCGAGGATCTTCTTGCGATGACCGATGATGCGCCGCGTCCAGGATTCCACCGGATATCTCCCGTGTGCCGTACGACTCGCCGGCCGGTGATGCGGCCGCGCGACCAACCTGCGGACCGATGTCGTGGCACGGCCCCGCCTCCGACAGGATAAGGGCGTCCGGCGCCCGATGTGTGACGTTGGTCACAGAGGGCGGGCGAGTCGTCGGGCGCCGCCCCGCGCCGGCGGAGCTAGCCGCCGATGGCGGACATCGACCGGGCCGGCTGGATGAAGCCGGGCTCGCCGACGTGGTGCTTGAGCTCCTTGCGCCAGACGGCGTCGCGGATGGTCTGCTCGAGCTCGGCGTCGGAGGCGCCGGTCCGCATCGGCTCGCGCAGATCGGTCTCGTTGAGCGAGAAGAGGCAGGTCCGGAGCTTGCCGTCGGCGGTCAGGCGGATCCGGTTGCAGTCGCCGCAGAACGGCTCGGATACCGGGTTGATGAAGCCGATCCGTCCGCGGCCGTCGGCGAAGCGGTAGGTCCGGGCGGTCGCACTGGGGGCGCGCGGCTCGGGCTCGAGCGGGTAGACGGCGTGGATCGCGTCCCGGATCTCGCGGCCGGTCAGCACCTGATCGGCCTTCCAGGAGCGGTCGCCGTCGAGCGGCATGTACTCGATGAAGCGGACCTCGTAGGGCTGCTCGCGCGCGAAATCGGCGAACGGGATCAGCTCCTGCTCGGTGAAGCCGCGGAGCCCGACGGCGTTGACCTTGATCGGATGGGCCTCGGGGAAGCTCGCGAGCTTCTCGAGACCGCGGAGCACCTGGGGCAGGGAGTCGCGCCGGGTCTGCTCGAAGAAGCGGTCGCGCTGGAGCGAGTCGACCGAGACGTTGAAGCGGTCGACGCCGGCCCGGACGAGCCCCTCGGCTTGGCGCTCGAGCAGGTAGCCGTTGGTGGTCAGCGAGATCTCGTGGACGTCGTCGTTCGCCTTGATCATCGCGACGAGCCGGGCGAGCTCGCGGCGGACGAGCGGCTCGCCGCCGGTCAGGCGGATGTCGTGGACGCCCATCGGCGCCAGGACGCCGACGATCCGCTCGATCTCCTCGAAGGTGAGCAGATCGGCGCGGTCGAGCCAGGGGAGCCCTTCGGCGGGCATGCAGTACTGGCAGCGGAAGTTGCAGCGGTCGATGACCGAGATGCGCACGTCGCCGATAAGGCGGCCGTGACCGTCCTGCAGAGGCACTGTTTCCATCCCCCGACTACGGCCCCGCCGAGAGCTTGGATCAGCGCCGTTTTCCAGGGCCATTTCCGCCGCCGAGGATTTACCTAGGTCATGCATGGGGGCCGGTGGCCGGGGCGGCGCCCCTCGTTAGGGTATGGCCGGATGGGACCAGAGGCGAAGACCGAGACGATGCGATGAGCGGTCCGGCACCGGTGGAGGCCGGAAGCGGCCTTGGGGCGGAGGTGCGGGTCGGAGCGGTGACCCTCGTGGTGTCCGATCTCGACCGGGCACTCGCCTTCTACGCGGGCAAGCTCGGACTCTGGATGCATCGCGTCGAGGACGGCGTGGCGGCGCTCGGCGCCGGCGACGAAGACCTCCTGATCCTGATCGAGGACCGGATGGCGACCCCGGCGCTCGACTGCACCGGCCTGTTCCATCTGGCCGTCCTCGTACCGACCCGGCGGGAACTCGCCCACTCGCTCCAGCGACTCATCTACGGGCGGATGCCGCTGACCGGATTCGCCGATCACCTCGTCTGCGAATCGCTCTACCTCGACGACCCCGACGGCAACGGCGTCGAGATATACGCCGACCGGGCACCGGAGGAATGGCCGCTCGAGGACGGCCGCGTCCAGATGGCGACCGACCCGCTCGACCTCTACCAGGTGATCACCTCGGCCAGCGGCAAGTCCGTCCCGCCGGAGCAGGTCGAGGTCGGGACCGTGATCGGGCACGTCAACCTGCGAGTGGCCGACACGGCGGTGGCCGAGGCCTTCTACCGGGAGACGATCGGCCTCGACGTGATGGCCCGGTGGGAGCGATCGGCGCTGCTCGCTGCCGGTGGCTACCACCACCACATCGGTGTCAACCACGCCGCCAGCGGCGGAGCTCCACCGCCACCGCCGGGGTCGCTGGGGATGCGCCACTTCGAGCTCGTCGCGGGCGATATCGAAACCCTCCGCGACCGTCTTGGCGCCGGCGCCGAGCGCGACGACGGCAGCCTCGAGGCCGTCGACCCGTCGGGCAACCGGGTCATCGTCCGACTGGCCCGCTGATCTCAGGTCATTCCTCGAGCGACTGCCGGAAGCTCGAGGCCGGCTCGACGGTCGCGCCGGCGGCGCGCGAGCGGTCGGCGAGCCAGCGATCTGAAGTGACCACGCGGACGTCGGCGGGGGCCGGGTCGGTGGCGAGGCGCTTGACGATCTCGTCGTCGGCGGCGTTCGGCCGCCCCCGGGGCGCGTGGACGACGGAGATCACCGACGAGCGGATCGGCGGGATCGGCGGCTTCTCGAACACGACGGTCACATCGTCGCCGCCGGCGGCGGCCCAGCGCTCGAGCAGGTCGACAAGGCGAACCATCGCCTCGTGGCGGTCTCGCCACCAATCGTCGGGCCGCGTGCCGATCACGTTCATCCCGTCGACGAGGTAGCGCATCCGGCCATCGTACGGGCCGCGACGTGGTCAGCCGAAGACGTGCCGATCCACCGGCCCGACGCACCCGACACACGGCTCGGGCACGACGCGCCCGGCGATGGCCGCGAGGTCCTCGAGCCCGACGGCCTCGATCGCCCGCAGATAGGACATCGGGTCGATGTCGTCGTCGCCGAACTCCATCACGACGTCGAGGGCGTGTCCGGCCCGGGCGCCGATCGACTCGAAGCTCAGCGCGCCGGCGCCCATGCCGTAGGCGCGCGCCCGGTAAGCCTCCTCGTCGGTCGGGCCGTGCCGTCGCAGGTCGTCGATGATCGCGTCGATCAGCTCGCGCGCCTCGACCAGTCGAGAGGGCGGCAGGCTGGCGTCGACCGAGACGAACGTCGTGCTCGCGTAGCCCCAGACGTAGCCGTCGATCGCGTAGCACATGCTCCGCTGTTCGCGCACCTCGTCGAAGAGCCGCGAGCCCATCGGTCCGCCCAGCACGTGTGAGTAGATCGCGGCGGTCGCCCGGCCGCGTGTGCTCGTGAGGTCGAAGCCGGGCAGGTGGTAGGCCAGCCGGAGATGGACCACCTCGCTGTCGCGTTGTTCGACCTCGATCCTCGGCGCGAACGCGGCGATCGGCGGGGGTGTCGGCGGCCCGGGTCGAGCCGGGATGCGTTCGAGCTGGCGTGCGAGGCCGGCGCGATCGATGTGATCGAGATTGCCGGCGAGGATGGCCACGCCGGCCTGCGGGCTCCACTGGCGCTCGCGGAAGGCGACGAGCGCCGCGTGTCCGAGGCGCTCGATGTCGGCGGCCTTCCCCGTGATCGGCGTCGCCAGGCGGTGCCCGGGGAAGAGGGCCGCGGCGAGGCGTTCGCCGGCGCGGCCCCCGGGGTCCTCGTCGTCGTCGGCGATCTCCTGGAGCACCACGGCCCGCTCGCCCTCGAGCAGCTCCGGATCGAGCAGCGGCCGGCCGCAGAGATCGGCTAGGAGGTCGGTCACCTCCATCGCCGACTCGGCGCGGACAGTCGCGAAGAACTCGACGTGACCGTCGCCGGTGCTGGCGCCCAGCTCGGTGCCGAGGCGCTCGGCCGCGCGGTTCAGCTCGCGCGCGGTCGGCCGTCCGGCGGTGCCCTTGAACGCCATGTGCTCCAGCAGGTGGGCGGCGCCCACCTCGCCCGCCGTCTCGTGCCTCGATCCTGCCGGGAAGGCGATCGAGATCGAGGTGGCGAGCCGGCCGCCGACGGGAAGTTCGATCACGCGCATGCCGTTGCCGACGGGCGCCGAGACGGTGGGGACGTCCTGCTGCACCCACGGGCACATCCTCTCAGCCTCCGACCATCGCGTGCCAGACGTAGTAGCCGGCGACGGCGGCGAAGAGCACGGCGTCGAGCCGGTCGAGCGCGCCGCCGTGCGGCCCGAAGAGGGTGCCGGTGTCCTTCGTTCCCGCCTCCCGCTTGATGTACGACTCGAAGAGGTCGCCGACCGGCGCGGCGACGGCGACGGCGAGGCCGAGCAGCAGGGCGTTCCCCTTGTGCATCCAGTCCTGGTAGAAGCTGGCGAAGAGGACCCCGAGCACGGCCATGACGATCCCGATGACGAGGCCCTCCAGCGTCTTGCTGGGCGAGATCCGAGGGGCGAGCGGGCGGCGTCCGAAGGCGCGGCCGCCGAGGTAGGCGGCGGTGTCGCCGACGAAGGTCCCGACGAGCACGTCGATCACCACGCCGTCGCCGTGGGGGAGCTTGCGCAGAAGGACGGCGTGGGCCAGGGCCAGGCCGATCCACCAGACGCCGAGCATCATCGTGGCGATCCCGATCGTCCCGCCGCGGGGGGCGACCACGGCGAGCCCGAAGGCGACCGGGACCACCGCAACGAGGACGAGCAGGATCTGGACCTGGCTGCCGTACTGGGCGGCGAGCAGCAGCGCGACCAGGCCGAGGAAGCCGGCGAGGCGGATGGGGTGGGCGCGGCCGAGGATGCGGTAGAGCTCGTCGAGGCAGATCCAGCCGAGGACGATCAGCGCCGCCGTGAAGAGGATGCCGCCGCGGGCGACGATGATGAGCGCGACGACGAGGGCGGGGAGGGCGACGATGATCCGCCCGGTGAGCTCTGAGCGCTGCTTGCGGCGCCGGCGGCCAGAGGGCGGTCGGCGTCCGCCCGCAGCGCCGCCCGATGCCGCGCCCCGGCGGCCCGAGGATGGCGGGCGAGCGCCCGAGCGGCCGCCCGGCGCCCCGCCCCGGCGGGGTCGGTCGGCCATCAGTGGCGTCCCGCGCCTGGCTGCGAGCCCGCCCTCACGAACGGGTGCGCCCGCCGAAGCGCCGCCGGCGGCCGGTGTACTCGGCCAGCGACTGTTCGAACGCCTCGCGGGTGAAGTCGGGCCAGAGCTCGTCGCGGAAGACGAACTCGGAGTAGGCCGATTGCCAGAGCAGGAAGTTCGAGAGGCGCTGCTCGCCGCTGGTGCGGATGACCAGGTCGGGGTCGTGCATCTCGGGTCCGTAGAGGAGGGCGCGGAAGTCGTCCTCGTCGCCGCCGTCGAAGCGCCGAGCGGCGTCGATGATCTCGGCGCGGCCGCCGTAGTTGAAGGCGACGAAGAGGGTGATCCGGTCGTTGGCATCGGTCAGCGACTCGGCCCACTCCATCTGCTCGGTCAGCTTCCCGTCGACCCCTTCCTCGCGGCCGATGAAGCGGATGCGGACGCCCTCCTGGTGGAGCTCGGGCGTCTCGCGGACGATGCGCTCGCTGAACATCCGCATCAACGCGCGGACCTCGCGGCGGGGCCGCGACCAGTTCTCGGTCGAGAAGGAGTAGACGGTGAGCTCGCGCACGCCGAGGTCGACAGCGTCGCGCAGGCGCGCCTTGACGATGTCGGCGCCGGCCTGGTGCCCGGCGGCCACCGAGACTCCCTGCCGCTTGGCCCAGCGCCCGTTCCCGTCGGTGATGATCGCGACGTACCGGGGGCCGTCGCTCATCAGACCTCGAGGATCTCTTCTTCCTTGTTCTTCAACAGCGCGTCGAGGTCGGCGATGCGCGCGTCGGTCAGCTTCTGGAGCTCGCTCTCGGCCCGCCGCTCGTCGTCCTCCCCGGTCTCCCCGGCGTCCTTGAGCTCGCGCAGATCGTGCTTCACGTCGCGCCGGACATTGCGTATCGCGATCCGGCCCTCCTCGGCGATGTGCCGGGCCACCTTGACGAGCTCGCGCCGCCGCTCCTCGTTGAGCTCGGGGATGATCAGCCGCATCGTGTTGCCGTCGTTGGACGGGTTGAGGCCGAGGTCGGAGTTGCCGATCGCCTTCTCGATCAGCTTCATCGACGTCTTGTCGTAGGGCTGGACGGTCAGCATTCGTGGCTCGGGTGCCGAGATCGTCGCGAGCTGGCGCAGCGGCGTCGCCGCGCCGTAGTAGTCGACGACCACCCGGTCGAGCAGCGCCGGGCTTGCCCGGCCGGTGCGCACGGTCGCCAGCTCGTGGTTGGTGGCCTCGACGGACTTCTCCATCCGCTCGCCCGCGTCCTCGAGTAGCTCTTCGATCATGTCGTCGCCACCAGCGTTCCCACCCTTTCCCCGGACAATATCCGGGAGATGTTGCGCTCGTCATCCATGTTGAAGACGTAGAGCGGCAGTTCGCTCTCCATGCAGAGGGTCAGCGCGGTCGCGTCCATCACGCCGAGCCGCCGCTGGATCGCGTCCATGTGGGTGATCTCGGGGATGAACGTCGCGGCGGCGTCGAGCGCCGGGTCGGCGCTGAACACGCCGTCGACCCCGTTCTTGCCCATCAGGATGGCCTCGGCGTGGATCTCCGAGGCCCGCAGGGCGGCGGCGGTGTCGGTGGTGAAGAACGGGTTGCCGGTGCCGGCGGCGAAGATCACCACCCGCTTCTTCTCGAGGTGGCGCATGGCGCGCCGGCGGATGTAGGGCTCGGCGACCTCCTGGACGGTGATCGCCGACTGCACACGCGTGTGCACGCCCTGCGTCTCGCAGGCGTCCTGGAGGGCGAGAGCGTTGAGCACGGTGGCCAGCATCCCCATGTAGTCGGCGGTGGCGCGGTCCATCCCGGCGGCCGCGCCGCGCATGCCCCGGTAGATGTTGCCGGCGCCGACGACGATCGCCAGCTCGACGCCACCGGCGACGACGGCCTTGACCTCCTCGGCGATGGCCCGGAGCCGCTGCGGGTCGGTGCCGTAGTCGAGCTCGCCCATCAGGGCCTCGCCCGAGAGCTTCAGCAGCACGCGCTTGAAGACCGGCTCAGCCACGGGCGCCATGCTAGTCGGTGCGCCGCAGCCCGGCGGGGCCGCCCTACTGCCCGACGGCGAAGCGGGCGAAGCGGCGAATCTTGACGTTCTCGCCGGTCTTTGCGGCCATCTCGGTCTGGAGCTCGCCGATCGTCTTGCCGCCGTACTTCTCGGCGTTGACGTGGGGCTGGTTGAGGAGCACGACGCCCTCGTACCACTTCGAAAGCTTGCCGGCCGCGATCCGCTCGCGCACGTTCTCCGGCTTGTCGGCCGCCTCGGCCTCGAAGATGCGCAGCTCGGACGCCCGGTCGTCGTCGGGGACTTCGTCCTCGCTGAGATAGAGCGGAGCGGCGGCGGCGATGTGGAGGGCGACGTCCTTGGCGAAGGCCACGAAGTCGGCGTTCCGGGCGACGAAGTCCGTCTCGCAGTTGACCTCGACGAGCGTGCCGACCTTGGCGTTCGAGTGGATGTAGGACTGGACGGTCCCCTCCGACGCCGCCCGCGTCCCGCGATCCTCGATCCGCTTGCCCTGCTTGACGCGGAGGATCTCGATCGCCTTCTCGACATCGCCGCCCGATTCGGTCAGGGCCTTCTTGCAGTCCATCATCCCGGCTCCCGTGCGGTCGCGGAGCGCCTTGACGTCGGCGGCCTTGATGTCGGCCATCAGGCGCTCGCTCCGGTGGGGGCGGCGGGATCGACCGCCGGCGCGGCCGGCTCGGCCGGGTCCTCGGCCGCATTGGCTGGCTCTGGAGCGGCTGGATCCGGTGCCGGGGTGGTCTCCGCCGCCGAAGCGGCGTCGGCCTCGGCCGCCTGCTGGGC
>JBPCNA010000081.1:0-20910 GCA_051001735.1 Solirubrobacteraceae bacterium | reverse complement strand
AGCTCCGGCATAATCACCTTGACCGCCACCATCCGCTCCGGCCGCAGCTGCCACGCCCGGTAGACAAGCCCCATCCCCCCGCGCCCGGCCAGCGACTCGATCCGATAACCGGCGAAAACATCCCCCGGCGCGAGCTGGCGCCCAGTAGCTCCCACCGACCGAGGATAACCCTGCCGCGGCTGGGCGTCGCCGTGCGGGTCAGCCGCCGGGAGTCAGCCCGGCCACCGCGCAACGCCCCCCGCTCAGCTTGTAGATGTTCATCTCCGGCCCGGGATGGCTGTAGTTGAGCGGGTAATAGTCGAAGGCCCAGTCGAAGTTGAACGGCACCTTCCCCTGGCCCTTCGCGTAGGGCGAGGAGGAGAAGACGAGTGTGCCCTGCCGCCTGAGCTCCGCGTAGTAGGCGATCGCCTGGGGGACCTGCTTGGGGTCGACCTCGGCCCGGCCGAACTGCGTCGAGCCGCTGACGACCCAGCAGAAGGCATTGGGTGTCGCGTTCTGCTGGTAGAGGTTGACCAGCTCGGGGCGGAGCGTCCGCTCGTAGTTCTCGATGTTGACCACCGGTCCGGCGCCGACCACCAGCGACCCGTCCATGGCGACCTGGGTCCGCGTGGCCGGGAACTTGATCCACCGGTAGCCGGTGCTGGTCATGGCGGTGACGTGCCCGATGTCCTGCGCCCACTGGTCGGGCACCACCGGCTCGACGACGATGTGCGAGCCGACCCCGACGTGGGCCACCATCCACGCCCGGGCCAGGTTCCGCGTGTCCGAACGCGAGAGGACAAGGCCGGAATGGACGCTGTGGACCACCGCCTGGCCGCAGAGGGCGACGACGGCGAGCGCGATCAGCGTCGGGCGCAGCTCCGACAGCGTCACCTTGGCCAGCCAGTCGGCCGCCTCGAGCACGAAGTAGGCCGACAGGAGGCAGAAGATCGGCAGCACCGGCATCAGCCAGCGGCCGAAGTAGCGCCCCTGCGAGCCCATGAAGAGGAGGAAGATGATCGCCGCCGGGATCAGCAGCGCCGCCAGGCGCCGATCCTTGCGCAGGAGCAGCACGGCGCCGCCGAGCGATCCGAACGCCGGCACCCAGCCGAGCCCCCAGGTCAGCGTCCACAGGTAGTAGCTGATGCCGCTGCCGTGGGTCAGGCCGAGCTTGCCGGTGGCGTCGTCGCTGGCCGCCGACTGGTGGAGGATCCCGTTGGAGAAGTCCTGCCAGTCGAGCAGGGCGTAGGGATCGGCGATGACGAAGGCCGCGAAGGCAACCACGCCGGCGAGCGCGAGCTTGATCAGCGCCGAGCGCCCGCCCCGCGTCGGGTTCATCTGGACGCAGGCGGCCACGACGAGCGGCGCCAGCACGATCCCGCCGGTGTACTTGGTCGCCGCGGCCAGCCCCAGCCCGACGGCGGCGATCAGGTAGTCGATCGCCCGGCCCGAGCGGAGGATCCGCGCGGTCCCCCACAGGGCGAGGCAGACCGGGGCCAGGGTCGGGACGTCGTTGAGCGCGAGGTGGGCGTAGAAGACGGGGAGGAAGCCGACGGCGAGGAGCCCGGCGGCGAGGAGCGCCGTGCGCCGGTCGAACAGCAGCCGGCCGCAGAGGTAGAGCAGCCAGACGGCGATCGTCCCGAGCACCCCGGCGGTCACCCGGGCGATCACGAAGACCTCGGTCGGGTTCGAGGCGAGGGTGTGCGAGAGGGGATGTCCGCCGCCGTAGTAGATCCCGTAGATCAGGTAGAGCAGGTACGTGTAGGCGGGCGGGTTGTTGAAGTAGTGCGGGTTCGGGCCGTGGGTGAAGAGGGCCACCGCGTGCTGGACGAAATGGGAGTTCTCGTCCGCGTTGTAGGCGAACGGGAGGCCCTGCTTGACCCCCCACAGGCGCAGGCCCAACGCCAGCGCGAGCACGCCGCCGATCGCCAGCCCCCAGCGCAGGCGGTGACCGCCCTCCGCGACGGGGTCCGGGCGTCCTCGCGGCGGCGGATCGTGATGGCCGTCGTCGCGCGTCGACGGGGTCGGGTGTTTGAAGGCGGCGGTGGCCATCAGCAGTGCACGTATGCCCCGTAATACCGGGTTCGCGCCACCCGGTCAAAGCCCTTGAGCGGCAGCTGCTCGAGCGGATTGTCGGTCGCGTCGACCAGCGCCTGACGCAGGACCGCCAGGTCGACCGGGTAGAGCGCCACCCCACGCTTGATGCGATTCATCAGCTCCGGGTGCCCGAGGGCGGCCAGCGAAAGCGCCTGGCTGCGGGCGATGACGCCGTCCGGTCCGCGGTGGAGGATCCAGCGCGCGTCGGGCACGAGCTTGTGGTTGGGGACCGAGAGCGGCCCGCAGCGAAGCCCGGCCACCACCCGCGGGTTGCGGAGGATCGCCGCGAGTGCGGTGTGCGAGTCGACGCGAAAGCCGAGCTCGGTCTGGATCTTCTGCACGCTCAACGTCGTCGCGGCGCTGAACACGCCGTAGACGAGGAGGATGGCCGCGGCCACCGCCCACACCCGGCGGACGAGGCCGCCCGGCTCGAGCATCGTCCACCCGGCGAGGGCGACTCCACAGAAGACGATCGCCATCAGCGCCGGGACGAGCAGGTAGCGGTCGATCACCGAGAGGCCGGCCGCCCCGATCAGGGCGAACGTCGCGAGCCCGACGACGAGGAGGGCGAGCGGCATCGACACCCGCCTGGGCACCAGCCAGACGGCGAGGGCGAGGCCGCCGATCGCCCCGACGAGCAGCGGCGTCTTGTCGAGGCGGACCAGGTACTGCCAGAGCAGGCCGGGCACCGATCCCAGCCCGGTGTTGCGACCGAGCGACCCGGCGAGGTTGCTCGTCGAGTGGAGCGAGAACAGCGGATCGCCGGTCTCGAGCAGGTCGAGGCCGGCCCAGATCAGCGGCCCGGACGCGGTCAGCGCCGCATAGAGGAGCCGTTGGGGCCACGACGCCCGCCAGGCGCACCAGAGGAAGTAGAGGCCGGCGAGGATCCACGCCTCCGGCCGCAGCAGTTCGGCGGCGAGCAGGAGCAGGAAGACGACGGTGCCCCGGCGCGGTCGCTCGGCCTCGAGGGCCGCCGCCCAGACGACGATCGCCATGTAGGGGATGTCGACGTAGCCGCGGACGGCGAGGAAGCTGAGGTTGAAACGGGTCAGCAGCAGCGCCACCGCGGCCGCCCCGACCAGCGGGGTGAAGGCCAGGCGCCCGAGGCGGTAGAGCCCGGCGGCCAGGACCAGGAAGGAGCCGATCGTGGCGGCGATCATCAGCCGCTCGGCGTGGGCGCCGAACGGCGCGAGGAGCGCGCTGAAGGCGATCGACAGAGGGTGCTCGGTGGGACCCCGGTAGACCTGGAAGCTCAGCGGCTGGAGGTGGACGGCCTCGCGCCCCCAGAGCAGCGAGTAGATCGAGTCGTAGACCGGGTAGGTCGGATAGATGAAAAAGCCGGCGGCGGCGGCCAGCGACATGGCCGCGAAGGCGGCCTTCGCCCAGATGCCCGCCGGCACGGCGAGCAGCCGCGCAAGCCAGGCTGGCCCGGTCCGTGGCCGGGTGAGCGTCGTCGCGAGTTCCATCGGGGTCTGGTCAGAGCGCGGCCGACCGGGGGCTGTGCTTGGCGTGCCGCCGCGTCTCTGGGATACTGGCGGGCCAGTCTACGGCACGGTCGACGCCGTAAGATCCGCTCGAGCGCCTGCCCCCGGGCGTCGCCGCCCGCTCACCCATGCGAGCGAAACCCAATGAAGCTGATCATCCAAATTCCATGTAAGGACGAGGCCGAGCAGCTTCCCGCCACGCTGGCCGACCTCCCGCGCGAGCTGCCGGGCTTCGAGCGGGTCGAGTGGCTGGTCATCGACGACGGCTCGACCGACAAGACGATCGAGGTCGCCCGCGCCCACGGCGTCGACCACATCGTCAAGCTGACCAACAACAAGGGCCTCGCGCTCGCATTCCAGGCCGGGCTCGACGCCTGCCTGAAGCTGGGCGCCGACGTGATCGTCAACACCGACGCCGACAACCAGTATCACGGCGGCGACGTCGCCAAGCTCGTCGAGCCGATCGCCGAAGGCCGGGCCGACATGGTCGTCGGCGACCGCGTGGTCAGCTCGATCGAGCACTTCAGTGCGTTCAAGATCCTCCTCCAGCGGCTCGGCTCCTGGGTCGTCCGCCAGGCCTCCTCGACGAGCGTCCCGGACACGACCTCCGGCTTCCGCGCCTACAACCGCGAGGCGGCGATCCAGATGATGGTCGTCTCGAAGTTCACCTACACGCTCGAGACGATCATCCAGGCCGGCAAGCTCCTGGTCGCTGTCGACCACGTCCCGGTCCGGACGAACCCGCAGACGCGCGAGTCGCGTCTCTTCCCGTCGATGGGCGCCTACGTCCGCCGCAACGCCGTCTCGATCTTCCGCATCTACTCCCAGTACGAGCCGCTCCGCGTCTTCTGGGGGGCCGCCGCCCTCGTCGGGCTGGTCGCCCTCGTGGTCTGGGGCCGCTTCAGCTACTTCTACCTCGCGGGCAACGGCAAGGGCCACGTCCAGTCGCTGATCCTCGGCGCCGTCCTCTTCAACGCCGCCGTGGTCCTCGCCGCCCTCGGCGTGATCGGCGACCTCCTCTCGGCCCAGCGCGTGATGACCCAGCGGACCTTCGAACGGATCCGGCGGATCGAGCTGAAGATCGGCGTCGCGCCCTCCCACTACGAGCCCGGCGCCCGCGAGACCGGCGTGGCGGCGACGACCGGTGCCGCGAGCGCCGGCGCGACCGGCAAGCTCGAGACGATCGAGGTATGACCGCCGCCACGACCTCGGCCGAGGGGATCGTCACCGGCAACACCTACGACAAGTACGGCTCGACCAACCCGGTCGTCCGCCGCCTGATGGACCGCTTCGAGGCGACGCTCGACGAGCTGCTCGACCGCGCCGCCCCTCGCTCCCTGCTCGACATCGGCTGCGGCGAGGGCGTCCTCACCCACAAGTGGGCCGAACGCCTGGCCCCCCACCGCGTGGTCGGCCTCGACCTCGACGACCCGCTCCTGCACGCCGAGTGGGCCAAGCGCACCGCCCCCAATCTCTCCTACATGGTCCAGAAGGCCGAGAACCTCCCCTTCGCCGACGGCGAGTTCGACGTCGCCACGGCGATCGAGGTGCTCGAGCACGTCCCCGACCCCGAGCACACGGTCGCCGAGATGGCGCGCTGCGCCGAGCGCCACCTGCTCGTCTCGGTGCCCCGCGAGCCGCTCTGGCGCGGGCTCAACATGGCCCGCGGCGCATACCTACCCGAGCTCGGCAACACCCCCGGCCACCTCAACCACTGGAGCAAGCGGAGCTTCGAGGGGCTGCTCGGCCGCCACGGCGAGGTGCTCGAGGCGCGCTCGCCCTTCCCCTGGACGATGCTCCTCGTCCGCCTGTAGTGGCCGCCCCCGAGCCGGCCCCGCGCTCCTACGCGAGCGGCGCGCGGATCCTGTCGATCGGCATCGCCGCGACCGGCGTCCTCACCTTCGCCTTCTTCTCGATCGCCAGCCATGTCCTCTCGGAGGTCGACGCCAAGCGCATCGACCTGCTCTGGTCGGTGATGTTCGTGATCATCTCGGTGATCTACCGGCCGATCGAGCAGCTGCTCTCGCGGACGATCGCCGACCGCCGCGCCCGCGGGCTCCCCGGCCAGGCGATGCGGGTCCCGATGACGATCCAGACCGGCTTCGCCGTCGTCTTCCTGGCCGTCGCCCTCCCCCTCCACGACACGGTCGTCAAGGGCGTCTTCGACGGCTCGGCGGCGCTCTACTGGGTGCTGGTGGTCGGCACGCTCGCCTATGCGGCCAGCTACTTCGCCCGCGGCTGGCTGGCCGGCCACCAGTTCTTCGGGCTCTACGGCGGTCTCGTCCTGATGGAGGCGGTCTCCCGCGTCGCCTTCGCGCTGGCCGTCGCCGTCGGCATCGCCGGCGGCCAGACGGCGGTCGCCCTGGGGATCGCGGCCGCCCCCTTCGTCTCGCTCTTCGTGGTGCCGGCCGCCTTCGCCCGCAACCGCTCCAGGACCTCCGTCTCGGCCCCCCCGGACGCGGCCGATCCGGCCAGGCTCTCGCTGCGCGGCGGCACCGGCTTCGCCGTCGCCGTCTCGGGCATCCAGCTCGCCGAGCAGACGCTGCTAAACGCAGCCGTGCTGACCGTGGCCGCCACCTCGGCCGATCCGAACCTGGCCGGGATCGTGTTCAACGTGCTCCTCATCAGCCGCGCTCCGCTCCAGCTCTTCCAGGCCATCCAGACCTCGCTCCTCCCCCACCTGGCCGGGCTCGAGGCCGGCGGCGCCGGTCAGGCGGGCTTCGCGCGCACGATCCGGATCACGCTGTTGGCGATCACGGGTTTTTCCGGAGCGGTCGCTGTCGGGATGCTCGCGATCGGCCCGTTTGCGATGACCCATCTGTTCGGCCAGCACGCGAACTACCCCCGCCTCGGGCTCGCCCTGATCGCCTGCGGCATGGGCCTCCACCTCGCGTCGGGCGCGCTCAACCAGGCCGCCCTGGCCCGGGGCCGGGCGCGGGCGGCGGCCGCGGCGTGGCTCGGCGCAGCGGTCATCTTCGTCGCCTGGATGGTCGCGCCGGTGGTCGGCGATCAGCTGTTGCGGGTCGAGCTCGGGTACTTCGGCGCGACGGGGCTGCTCGCGCTCGGGCTGTGGCTGATCTACCGGGCCGGCGCGCCGGCGCCGATGGCCGCGGCGATCGCCGCGTAGGCCTCGGCCGGGTCGGGCGCCCCGAAGATGGCGTTGCCGGCGACGAAGATCGTCGCCCCCCGGGCGGCGCACGGGCCGGCCGTCCCGGAGTCGATCCCGCCGTCGACCTCGAGCGCGACGCCCTCGGCCAGGAGCGGGGCCAGGCGCTCGAGCTTGTCCAGCGAGTGCGGTATGAACTTCTGACCGCCCCAGCCGGGGTTGACCGTCATGCAAAGCGCCATGTCATAGCGCCCGTCGAGCTCGCTGAAGACGTCGAGCGGCGTGCCCGGACAGACGGCGAGGCCGGCGGACGCCCCGGCCTCGTGGATGCAGGCGAGGGCGTAGTCGAGGTGGGGCGTGGCCTCCGCGTGAATGGTGATCATGTCGGCGCCCGCCTTGGCGAAGTCGGCGACGTGGCGCTCGGGGCGCTCGACCATCAGGTGGACGTCGAGCGCGACCCCGAGGTCGGCGAGGCCGGCGACGATGCCCGGCCCGAAGGTCAGCGGCGGGACGAAGTGGCCGTCCATGATGTCGACGTGGACCACCTCGGCACCGAGGCCGATCATCTCCTCCACCTGCTCACGCAGCCGGCCGTGGTCGGAGGCGAGGATCGACGGCGCGACGTGGATCCCGGCGGGCAGGGTCATCGGTCGCTCCAGTGGTCGCGTGGCGTCATGGCGGCGAATCCTATATCGGCACGAGCATGCCGGCCCCGCACGAGTTGCAGCTGACGATCGCCGTGTTGGACATGCGGATGAACGTCGAATGCTCGCCGCAGTTGGGGCAGACCGAGACGAGCTCGTAGCGGTGCAGGCAATAGACGCAGCGGTAGCGGCCCGGGAGGTTGGTCGGCCGCAGCCACGGCTCGCCGCAGTTCGGGCAGGGCGGTCCCAGCTCGTCGCTCATCGGTCAGTCACGCCGGAGCGCGGCGATGAAGAAGCCGTCGCTCCCCTGGACGTGCGGCAGGGCGAGGATGTGCGGGCCCCCGGACGGTGCCGCCCAGGCCGGGAAGCGCTGCCCGAGGTCGACGGCGGCGAAGCCGGCGTGCTTATCCAGGAAGGAGTCGATCTGGCGTTCGTTTTCGGCAGGGGAGATCGTGCAGGTCGCGTAGACGAGCGTACCGCCGGGGGCGAGGGCGCTCGCCGCCGCTGACAATAGCCGGGCCTGCTGGGCGGCGAGGTCGGCGACCGCCGCGGGGGTCGCCCGCCAGCGCAGGTCGGGGCGCGACTGGAGCGTGCCGAGACCCGAGCACGGCGGGTCGAGCAGGATCCGGTCGAAGGCGGGGCCGGGGGGCGGAGGATCGGCGTCGGCCACCACCACACCGACGGTGCCGGCCACCCCCATCCGCTCGGCGGTCCGCCGCAGCGAGCGCGCCCGGCCGGCGTGGCGCTCGACGGCGACGATCTCCCCGGTCCCCTCCATCAGCGCGGCGAGGTGGGTCGTCTTGGCCCCGGGGGCGGCGCACAGGTCGAGCACGCGCTCGCCCGGCTGCGGGTCGAGCGCGTGGCCGGCGACCATCGCCGCCCGCGACTGGGGCATGAAGGCGCCGGCCCGCCAGAGCGCCGAGCCGTGGGCGTCGAAGCGCCCGAGCGCGACCACCGCCTCCGGCGGGTCGCCGGGGACGTTCGTGGCCACCGGCAGGGCCGCGGCCAGGGCGGCAGCGTCGCCGACCAGGGTGTTGGCTCGCAGCGAGTGTTCGGCCGGTTCGTTGCAGCGGCGCAGCAGCGCTCGGGTGGCCGCGGCGCCGAGCGCCTCCCACCAGAGCTCGACGATCCACCGGGGCATCGAGTGGGCGACCGCCGCCGACGCCGGGTCGCCGTCGCCGAGGGCGGCGAGCGCCGCTCGGCCCTCGCGGGAGGCCCGGCGCAGGACGGCGTTGGCCAGCCCGTGGCCGCGCGAGGACTTCGCCAGCTCGACCCAGTCGTTGACCACGGCGTGCTGGGCGCTCTCCAGCCAGAGGAGCTCGTAGAGGCCGACCCGGAGGGTGGCCAGCAGCGGCGGGTCGAGCGCGGCGATCGGCCGCTCGGCGAAGGCCTCGAGCAGGTGGTCGAGGGTCGCCCGGTGCTGGACTGCCCCGTAGGCCAGGCGCATGGCCAGCGACCGGTCGCGCGGGTCGAGATCGGCCGCGGCGGCGTGGAAGGCGCGGTCGGTGAAGGCATCCTCCTCGAAGGTGCGGCGCAGGACGACCTGCGCGCAGGCCCGGGCCTCAGACGGCATGTCCCCGGAGGTAGTCGGCCGCCTCCATCGGCCGGCCGCCGGCCCGCTGGACGCGGAGCAGCTCGAGCGCACCGCCGGCCGCCCCGAAGAGAAGGCGCCCGTCGCGGGCGGCGAGCTCCCCCGGCGGCGGGTCGCCGCCGGGGCCGGTCGCGGTGTCGGCCACGCGCGCCGCGCAGACGCGGAGCTCGCCGATCCGCGCCCCGATGTGAGGGTCGAGCGCCCGGACCACCCGCTCGAGCTCGGCCGCCGGGCGCCCGGGATCGAGCAGCCGGTCCTCCCGGCCGATCTTCTCGGCGTAGGTCAGCCCGTCCTCGGTCTGCCGGGCGAACGGCGGTGAGCCGTCGAGGCTCGCCACCAGCAGCTCGGCGCCGATCCGGGCGAGCCGCGGCGCCAGCGTCCCGTAGGTGTCGCCGGCGGCGATCGGCGTCGACTCGACGGCGCAGATCGGACCGCTGTCGAGGCCGGCGGTCAGGCGGATGATCGACACGCCGGTCTCCTCGTCGCCGGCCATGAGCGCCCGCTCGATCGGGGCGGCGCCCCGCCAGCGGGGCAAGACCGACGGGTGGACGTTGAGGATCTCGTGGGCCGAGAGGAGCGGCTCGCGCACGAGCGCGCCGTAGGCGCAGACGCAGACCGCGGTCGGCTGGGCGGCGGCGATCTCCGCGAGGGCGTCGTTGAGCCGCTCGGGCTGGAGCAGGTCGATGCCGAGAGCGCCTGCGGCGACCGCGGCCGGCGGCGGCGCCGGGCGGCGACCGCGGCCGCGCGGACGGTCCGGGCGGGTGACCACGAGGGCCGGCCGGTGGGGCGACGCGGCGAGCCGTTCGAGCACGGTCACCGCGAAGTCCGAGGTGCCGATGAAGACGGTGGCTATGAGCCGTTCCCGCCGCTGCCGGCGGCGGCGGCGGCCGCCGCTTCGCGCATCGCGCGCATCGCCTCGCGCCGCTGCTCGCGCGACGTCCGGTCGAGGATCAGCACGCCGTCGAGGTGGTCGACCTCGTGGGCGATCACCCGCGCCTCGAGGCCCGACGCCTCGACCATCAGCGGCGCTCCGAACTCGTCCTGCGCCCGCACCCGCAGGCGGACCGGTCGTTCGACGTCGACGAGTACGCCCGGGAGGCTGAGGCAGCCCTCCTCCATCGTCTCCTGCTCGTCGCCCGTCCACTCGATCTCCGGGTTGACCAGGGCGATCACCCGGCTCTCGTGCTGGACCCGGTAGACGAGCAGGCGGTGGAGCACGCCGATCTGGGTCGCGGCCAGGCCGACGCCCATCGCCTCCTCCATCAGGACGCCCATCCACTCGACCTGCTCGCGGAGCGTCTCGTCGAAGCGGTCGATCTCGATCGCCCGGGTCCGGAGGACCGGGTCGCCGAACTTCCGCACGTGGCGGAGCGCCTCGCGGCGGCGGCGCAGGACCTCGGGATCGACCGCCGGCGGCTGCTCGGCCTCCCCAGCACCAGCGTCGGGGTCGCCGTCTACCGCGGCGGTCCCGGGGTCGGCCTCGACCTCGGGAACCGGCTCGGCCGGATCCCCGACGGGGCGGGCATCGGGGTCGGGCGCGGACGGGCTGGCCATGCGACCCCAGTCTAGGGCGCTGTGATCACCTCACACCCGGCGTCGAGGGCGGCGAGCACGCTCGGAGACTGCGAGCAGATCCTCGGCCCCGACCACCCGACACGGCGGCCGCCCGGGCGAACCTCGCGGTCACTGAGGATCGACGTCGACGCTGATCGCCACGTCCCGGCGCGCCGGGACGGCGACGGCCGCGCCGACCGCGGCGACCGTCACCGCCCGCTCGCCGCCCTTGACCACCAGCTGGGCCCGCTCCCGGCCGCGGAGGCGAAACAGCGGCGCCGGACCGAGCACCGCGGCGTCCGGGATCGCGAGCTCGGCGCGGAGTGCCTGGGCGGCCGCGAAGGCGGCGCCGGGGACCTCGGAGGAGCAGACGATCCGGATCAGCTCGCCGAAGGGCGGGTAGCGGAGCGCCTCGCGACGGCCGAGCTCGGCGGCGAGGAAGCCTTCGCTGTCGTGGCGGGCGGCAAAGCCGATGCTGGCGGCACCGGGGGCGAGCGTCTGCACGAGCACGCGCCCGCCGCCGCCGCCGCCCGGCCCGCGTCCGGCTCGGCCGGCGAGCTGAGCCACCAGGGCGAACGTCCGCTCCTCGGAGCGGAAGTCCGGGAAGCGGAGGGTGGCGTCGGCGTCGAGCACGACGCCGAGGCCGACGCCGTCGAAGTCGTGGCCCTTGGCCACCATCTGGGTGCCGATCAACACCCCCGACGGAGCCTGCTCGAAGCGGCGCAGCACGGCGGCGGCGCTGCCCTTGTGGGCGGCGATGTCGCCGTCGAGACGGAAGATCTGGTGCTCGTCGCCGCCGAGCGCCTCGGCGAGCTCGTGCTCGAGGCGCTCGGTCCCGAGACCGTGTCGGGCCACGCTGGTCGAGCCGCAGTCGGGGCAGCGGCGAGGTACCCGCTCGCGGTGGCCGCAGTGGTGGCAGCTGATCAGCCCGTCGGCGCGGTGGAGGACGAGCGAGACGTCGCACAACGGACAGCCCCAGACCCGGCCGCAGGACGCGCAGAAGAGGAAGTTCGACCAGCCGCGGCGGTTGAGCAGGACGATCGCCTTGCCGCCGTCGTGGCGCAGATCGGCGAGGGCGTCGAACGTCGTCTGATGGAGGGCGCCCCGCTTCTCGCGCATGTCGAGCACCTCCACCGCCGGCAGCCGCCCGCCGTCGACCCGGTCGGGGAGCCGAAGGTGGGCGAGCCGGTGGTAGCTCTCCGGCCGGGGGGTGGCGCTCCCGGCGACGAGCACGGCGCCGTGGGACTCCGCCCGGCGCTCGGCGACGTGGCGGGCGTCGTAGCGGGGGTCGCCCTCGTGCTTGTAGGACGGGTCGTGCTCCTCGTCGACCACGATCAGGCCGAGCCGGTCGATCGGGGCGAAGACGGCCGACCGGGGGCCGACGCAGATGCGGGCCTCGCCGCGGCGCAGGCGCAGCCACTCGTCGTAGCGCTCACCGGCGCCGAGCCGCGAGTGGAGGACGGCGACCGTCTCGCCGAAGCGGTCGATGAAGCGCCCGACCGTCTGCGGGGTGAGGCCGATCTCCGGGACGAGCACGATCACCCCGAGCCCGCGGTCGAGCGCCCGGGCGGCGGCCCGGAGGTAGACCTCGGTCTTGCCCGAGCCGGTCACGCCGTGGAGGAGGTAGCGGCGGGACTCGCCGGTGCCGATCGCCGCCGTCACCTGCTCCAGCGCGGCGGCCTGGGCGGCTTCGAGGCGGACGGGTCCGGCGCGGCGGGCGCCGATCGCCGGATGGCTCGGACGGCGGCCGACGACCCGGCTGTCGAGCTCGACGAGGCCGCGTCCCTCGAGCCGACGGAGGGCGGCCTGGGCCACGCTGGCCGGGAGCGGCCCCTCGTCGCGGAGCCGCTCGAGCAGCCCTCGCTGGGCGGCCGTCAGGCGGGCGGCCGGATCGCCGAGGGCGGCGGCCCCGGCCTCGCTGAGGACCGCGACGAGCCGGGCCCGGACCCGGGTACCCGCCGCGGTACCCGGCGGGAGCATCAGCGCGAGGGCCCGGGCCGTCGTCGAGCAGTACTCGGCGGCGAGCCAGCCGGCGAGCGCGACGAGCTCCGCCGGGACGCCCGGCTCGATCACGCGCACGGGCGCGAGCAGCCGGTCGGCGGGGACCTCGGTCTCGGCGGCGAGGCCGACGACGATGCCGAGGAGCTCGCGGCGGGCGAAGGGTACGACGAGTAGCGAGCCGACACCGACCCCGTCGCGGAGCGCTTCGGGAATCAGGTAGTCGAACGGCCCGCGGAGGGCGCGGGCCGTGGTCAGGGGCTCGACCTGGGCAATCAGCGGCACCCGCGGAGGGTAGACGCGCGTCCGAACGGCGCTGTGCCGTCGGTCTCACCGAGCTGGCCGGCGCCTCGAGCAGCAGAGCGCCGGTCATCGCCCCGGCGAGCATCGCCAGCCCGGCAGCGACCCGCCGGAACGTCAGGTGACCGCGACCTGCACGCATCTCGACACCGTCCTGATCACCGAGCTACCCGCCGCCGCCGACGGCTGCGTCGACTGCCTGGCGATCGGCTCCCCCTGGCTCCACTTGCGTATCTGCCTGGCCTGCGGCCACGTCGGCTGCTGCGACGACTCCCCCAACCGCCACGCGACCAGCATGCCCGGGCGAGCGGCCACCCGATCATCCGCTCGCTCGAGCCGGGCGAGGAGTGGTCGTGGTGTTTCGTCGAAGAGCTCGCGATGGTCATCCCCGACGTACGCGGCCAGACTCGGATCCCGCCGTCGCCGCTCGGCTAGCTAGTCGTCGTCGGCCGGGCTGGCCTGCTCGATGCCCTCGATGACGAGCTCGCGGACGAAGCGCAGGTGGAGCGACTGGAGGTCGAGCGCCGGCGAGAGCTCGGCGGTCACCGAGTCGATTGTCATCACCACCTTGGTGTAGAGGACGACGACCGGGTCGACCGCCATCCGGTGGGCGCGGGTGGCCGCGAGCAGGTCGAGCTGGTACTGGGCCATGATCTCGCGCCGGCCCGACTCGGCCCGGTCGAGGTCCTCCATCAGGCGCTCGGTCCGGCGGACCATCTCGTCGTGGGCGGCGGCCACGTCGGTGGCCGGCGACGGCGCCACCCAGCGGAGGAACTCGGTGACGGTCGCGTCGACGTCGCCGGAGAAGAGGCTCACGGCATAGCGGACGAGCGACTGGCGCACCGACTCCGGGAGCCGGCCGATGATCCCGAAGTCGACGTAGCCGATGCGGTCGCCGGGTAGGAGCAGGAGGTTGGCCGGGTGGAGGTCGCCGTGGAAGATGCCGACGGCGTAGACCTGGTTGAGGAAGTTCCAGACAATGTTGCCGGCCGCGCGGTCGAGGTCGTAGCCCGCCTCGCGCAGCCTCTGTAGGCAGCCGTCGCGGTCGCGCCGCAGGTCGCGGATCACGTCGACGAGGAGGATCCCGTCGAGACGCTCGGCGGTGAGGACGCGGCTCGTCGTGTACTGGCGGTGGACGGCCGGGTTGCGCTCGGTCTCCCCGTCGCGGGTGTTGGCGCGCATCGTCGCCGCGTTGGTCGCCTCGACCATGTAGTCGAGCTCGTCCCGCGTCCAGCGGGCGAACTCGTCGATTACGTCGCGAGTCCGCGTCCCGCCGAAGGCGTGTGCCAGGTCGAGCAGGCCGGCGACGCGGTACATCAGCGAGATGTCGGTGGCGAACTGGGCGGCCACACCAGGGCGCTGGACCTTCACCGCGACACGCTGCCCCGAGCGCAGGACGGCGCCGTGGACCTGTCCGATCGAGGCGGCGCCGAAGGGCTCGTGCTCGAAGGAGGCGAAGAGATCCTCGATGTCGCGGCCGAGCTCGCCGCGGACGATCCGTTCGACGTCGCAGTAGGGGAACGGCGCGACCTGGTTGAGGAGGCCGAACAGCTCGTGACAGTAGGCCGGGGGGAGAATGTCGAAGCGGAGGGCCAGGGTCTGGCCGAGCTTGACCCACGTCCCGCCGAGCTCCTCGAGCGCCCGGCGCAGGCGCACCGGCCCGGGTAGTGCCTGCCGCCGGGCGGGCGCGAGCGCCGGGAGTACGCCGTAGAGGACCAAGGCGCGGACCAGCTCGACGACCCGGCGCGCCCTCCTGCACTCCGATGAGCGCCGGATCGGTCGCGGGCGGCTCATCGCGCGGCGAAGGCTACGCCATGGATGACCCCGCAACCGGCTTGCGTACCGCCCGACTAGGCGGCCGCGCAACCCTCACGTCGCTCGGCGAGGAGGCGCTTCGCCGAGCACGGATTGGGGATCCCCGGCGCCTCGGCTCGGGCCGCCGCGATCTTCAACCGCCGGATCGAGTTGACCGAGCCCCCACACGGCGCGGACCGCACCGCCGCAGAACGGACACGGCCCGCCGCCGCTCTGGCGGATGCGCCGGGCGCAGGATGAGCACCGGTAGAGCTGAGCGTCTGCGTCCATGGCGACCTCCGAGTGCTCCTCCGTCCCCGCCGGCACGAAGTCCGTATGGGTCGCAAGCGCGTTCGCGTTCAGGAAACGAGCCGTTCGCCTCGGTGTGAGGCGGCCCGTCTGGCGGAGGCCGATCGTCAAAGAGTCGAGGACGACGGCAGATCGGCAGGTCAGCGCCCGTCGCCGAGAGACAGTACTCGCTCCGATGACTACCCCGCCAAGAACGGTCCCGCTCGTCTTCGCCAACCTGACCGGACCTCCCGGCGCTGACCGTATCGGCCGGACGCGACGAGGACGGCCTGCCGGTCGGCGTGCAGATCGTCGGGCCCCGCTGGTCGGAGCCACGGCTGCTGCCTGTCGCCCGCGCGCTCGGGCAGGCCGGCGGCCTCCCCGGGTTTCAGCCGCCGCCATAATCTCACCACGTGGACGACTGGGGTGTGGGCTGCTACGAGGACACCGCGGCCGAGCTGGCCCCGGCTGCCGAGGCCGCCGTCGGCGCGCTCGGCCTGACCGGCGGCGAGCGCGTCCTCGACGTCGCCTGCGGCACCGGCAACGCGGCCTCCCTCGCGGCGGCCGCCGGGGCGGACGTGACCGGCCTGGATGCGTCGCCGCGGCTGCTCGATGTCGCCGGCGACCGGGTGCCCGGCGGCGCCTTCGTGCTCGGCGACGCCGCGGCGCTGCCCTTCGCCGACGGCGAGTTCGACGCCGCCGTCTCGGTCTTCGGGGTGATCTTCGCCCACCCGGCGGGCCGGGCGGCCGACGAGCTCGCGCGGGTCGTGCGGCCGGGCGGCCGGGCGGCCGTCACCACCTGGCCGCCGCGGGGACCGCTCTTCGCCGCCGTCTCGTTGATGCGCGCCGCCGTCGAGCGCCGGCGTCCGACCAGCGGCCGCCCCCCGGTCACCTGGGGCGACCCGGCGGTGATCGAGTCGCTGCTGGGGCCCTACGGTGAGCTGACGATCGGCGAGCACGAACTGAGCTACGAGGAGTCGCGGCCGGAGGACCTCTGGGACCGCTGGGAGCGGCTGCACCCGATGTGGATCCGCGCTCGCGGGGTGCTCGAGCCGGCGGGCGAGTGGAACGCCCTCCGCGAGGCGTGCCTCGCCACGATGCGCGAGGCGGGAGTGGGAGCCGGTGCGACGAGCCCGTACCTGCTCGCCGTGCTCGAACGCCGCTGACCCGCCCCCCCGAGACGACGAGTGCAGCGTTCCGGAACGCTGCACTAGGCTGGGCCCTTCGATGAGCATGTTCAGGCCCGAGGACGAGCTCGACCACATCGCCGAGTTCGCCGACTCGGGCGTCCGCCGCTTCCAGCGCCAGGGCTCGCTGGTCGGCGTCCCGGGCTCCTACGGCCTCAAGCGCTGGCTCTACCAGCGGTGGGGCAACCGCGGCAACGCCGTCTACACCTTCATCGGCTCGCTCGTGATCATCGGCCTGAGCGGGACCTGGGCCTGGGCGGTGCGCGAGCCGCTGATCTTTCCAAGCCTCGGCGCGACGGCGTTCCTGATCTTCGAGACCCCGATGGCCGAGATCGGGTCGCCCCGCAACACGATCATCGGCCACGGGGTCGGCGTCGTGGCCGGTGCGTTCGCACTCGCTGTGACCGGCCTGCTGAGCGCGCCGAGCGTCTACGCCAGCGGGGTGACGCCGGCCCGGATCGGCGCGATCGCCCTCGCCGTCGCGCTGACCGGCGGCCTCCTCCGGGTGCTCCGCTCGGCGCATCCCCCGGCCGGAGCGACGACCATCATCGTGGCCTCGGGCCTGCTCGCCAAGCCGGTGCAGATGCTCGACGTGATCGTCGGCGTGCTGCTCCTCACCGCCGCCGGCCTGGGCGTCAACCGCGCGCTCGGCGTGCCCGCCCCGCGCTGGTCGGCGAGCGACGCCCACTCCGTCCGCCGGGAGGTCACGCGCTACGTGAAGCGCCGGCGCAAGCGCAGCGACGAGGCCAGCCGCAAGCCCGGCTGATCAGATCGCGCCGTGGCCGGCGGCGCCGCGATCGGGGCGCGGCCGGTCGGAGCGGCGGTTGCCGCGCTCGACGAAGTCGATGATCAGGGGCACGCCGTCGAGTCCGTAGCGGGCGCGCATCCGGTTCTCGATGTAGTAGGCGTAGTCGCGGGTCACCCGGTTGCGGGAGTTGATCTGGATCGCGAAGCGCGGCGGCCGCTCGCCGATCTGGGCCATATAGATCAACTTGAGGCGGTGCCCCTGCTTGGCCGGCGGCTGGCGGCCCTCGACGACCTCGGCGAGGAAGCGGTTGAGCTCGGGGGTCGGGATGCGGGCGGACATGCGGTCTCCGAGGGCGAGCGTCTCCTCGAGCAGCCGGCCGACGTGGCGGCCGGTCAGCGCGCTCGCGGTCAGGAGGCGCGGGCGGAGGCGGAGCTTGCGGGCGAGCCGGGCGCGCTCGTACTCGAGGTCGAAGGTCTCGGCCGCGAGGTCCCACTTGTTGAGGACGACCGCCGTCGCGCAGCCGGCTTTCATCGCCAACTCGGCGACCCGGAGGTCCTGGGCGGTGATCCCGTCGGTGGCGTCGCAGACGACGAGCGCGACGTCGGCGCGTTCGGCCGCCCGCTGGGAGCGGAGCGTCGTGTAGTACTCGACCGATTCCGAGACCTTCGACTGGCGGCGCATGCCGGCGGTGTCGACGAGGATCAGCTCGCGGTCGCCGACCCGGATCGGGAGGTCGATGGCATCGCGCGTGGTCCCGGCGATGTCCGAGACGATCACCCGCTCCTCGCCGGCGAAGCGGTTGACCAGCGAGGACTTGCCGACGTTCGGCCGGCCGATCACCGCCAGGCGCACGACGTTCGCGTCGCGCTCGGCGTCGTCCTCGGGGAGCAACTCGACGAGCCGGTCGAGCAGGTCGCCGGTGCCGAGGCCCTGGGCGGCCGAGACGGGCTGGGGGTCGCCGAGGCCGAGGCGATGGAACTCGGCGGCCAGCGGGAGATCGACGACGCTGTCGCACTTGTTGGCGGTGACGATCACCGGCTTGCCCGATCGCCGCAGGAGGTCGGCCAGCTCCTCGTCGCCCGGGCGCACGCCGGCACGGGCGTCGACGACGAGCAGCGCGACCTCGGCGTCGGCCAGCCCCGCGGTGGCCTGCTCGCGGATCGACCCGGCCAGGGGGTCCTCGTCCGAGAGGTCGATTCCGCCGGTGTCGATCAGCGTGAACGTCCGTCCGTTCCACTCGCAGTCGAGCTCCTTGCGGTCGCGCGTGACCCCCGGCCGCTCGTGCACCACGGCCTCGCGCGAGCCCGTCAGCCGGTTGACCAGCGACGACTTGCCTACGTTGGGATATCCGAGGACGGCGACCTTCACACGACTCAGTATGAGCGGACGAACCCGATCACGCGGTCGACCACCTCGTCCCGGCTGAGATCACTGCTGTCGAGGACGATCGCATCGTCGGCCGCGACGAGCGGGCTGTCAGCCCGCGTGCGGTCGCGGTCGTCGCGCTCGCGCTGCTCGGCGAGCACCGCTGCGGGCGGCGCGTCGCCGCGCTCGTCCGCCCGACGCCGGGCGCGGACCTCGTCGCCGGCGGTGAGGAAGACCTTCACCTCGGCCTGGGGGGCGACCACCGTCCCGATGTCCCGACCCTCGGCGACCCAGTCGCCGCGGCGGAGCAGCTCGCGCTGCATGGCGACCATCGCCGCGCGGACTGCGGGCACGGCCGCGACCTCCGATGCCGCTCCAGAAATCTCGGGTGAGCGGATCGCCGCCGTCACATCCTCGCCGTCGACGACGACCCGGTCTCCGAGCTCGATCCGCAGCTCGCGGGCGATCTCGGCCGGCGGACGGCCGTCGCGGGCGGCGCGGAGGGCGACCGCGCGATACATCGCCCCGCTGTCGAGGTAGGTGAAGCCGAGCGCGGCGGCGACCGCCCGCGCGACGCTGGATTTGCCCGCGCCGGCCGGACCGTCGATCGCCACGATCATCTGGAGCAGAGCCTCGCGAGATCGGTCGTGAAGGCGGGATAGGAGACGGCGGCCGCCTCGATGCCGACGACGTCTACGCCGTCGCGGCTGGCCAGCCCGGCGACGGCGCCCATCATCGCCAGGCGGTGGTCGCCGTGGGCGTCGAGCGTGCCGCCGCGCAGACCGCCGCCGCCGCGCACGACGAAGCCGTCCTCCCGTTCCTCGACGTCGCCGCCGAGGGCGCGCAGGCCATCGACGACGGTGGCGATCCGGTCGGACTCCTTGACCCGAAGCTCGGCGGCCCCGCCGACGACGGTCTCGCCCTCGGCGAAGCAGGCCAGCAGCGCGACGAGGGGGAGCTCGTCGATGGCCAGCGGCACCTCCGAAGCCTCGACGACGGTGCCGTGGAGCGGGCCGTGGGCGACCTCGAGATCGCCGATCGGGTCGACGGGGGCCAGCGGCGCACCGGCCGGCTCGAGCTCGCCGAGCAGGATCCCCCCCATTCGCCGGACGATCCGGGCGAAGCCGCTCCGCGTCCAGTTGAGGCCGACGTCGCCGATCCGCAGGTGCGAGCCGGGGACGAGCAGGGCGGCCGCGATCATGAAGGCCGCCGACGACGCGTCGCCGGGGATCCGGGCGGCCGGCGGGTCGAGCGCGTCGCACCCGTGGACGGTGATGCGGGCTCCGTCCGCCTTGGGTGACGACACCCGTACGAGGGGCGCCCCGGCGGCGAGGAGCATCCGCTCGGTGTGGTCGCGGCTGGGCGCCGGCTCGATCACCGTGGTCGGGCCGCCGGCGCCGAGGCCGGCGAGGAGCACGCACGACTTGACCTGGGCGCTGGCCACCGGGAGCTCGTAGACGATGCCGTCGAGGCGAGCGCCGAGGACGGTGAAGGGGGCGAAGCGCTCACCGGTGGCGCTGAGCGTGGCCCCCATCGCCCGCAGCGGCGCCGCGATCCGGTCGACGGGGCGACGGCGGATCGACGCGTCGCCGTCGAGCGTCCACGCGCGCCCGGGCTGGCCGGCGAGCCAGCCGGGGAGCAGGCGCATCAGCGTGCCGGCGTTGGCGACGTCGATCGGCGTGTCGAGCTCGGCCGGGCCGTGGAGGCCGACGCCGGTGATCACGATCGCTCCGTTCCCGTCGGCTTCGATCCGGGCACCGAGGCGGCGGACGGCGTCAAGAGTGGCGTCGGTGTCGGCGGCGTGGAGGTAGTTCTCGATCCGGACAGGGGCGGTGCCCATCGCGGCGAGGAGGGCCGCCCGGTGGGAGATCGACTTGTCGGCCGGCGCGGCGACCTCGCCCCGCAACCGGTCGGCCCGGGCGAAATGGACGGTGGTCACGCGCGGGCCACCGGGATCGCCAGACCGGCGATCACCTCGACCGCCCGGGCCGCCTGCTCCTCCCCCCGCACCCAGAGGGCGACGAGGCCGGGGCCGTCGTCGAGCGACGGCGACAGCGCCATGTCGACGATGTTGACGCCGCCGCGGCCGAGGACGAGGGCGATCTCGGCGATCACTCCCGGCCGGTTGGGGGCGGCGACGCGGAGCTCGTGGACGGCACCGCCGGCCAGCCCGGCCCCGAGGAGGGCGTCGCGATCGGACCGGGCGTCGTCGTTCCAGGCGTCGATCTTCTGGCGGTCGGCGGCCGCCAGGGCGGCGCGGACGGCCTTGAGCCGGGTGATCGTGGCGTCGAGCGAGTCGATCAGGGCGTCGCGGTTGGAGAGGTAGATGTCGGTCCAGATCGCCCCGTTGGCGCCGGCGACGCGGGTCGCGTCGCGGAAGCTCGGACCAGTGGCCGGGACCCGCTGGGCGTCGCCGCCGGCGTCGGCCGGATCGCCGAGGACGCCGGCCGCCTGGGCGACCAGCACGTTGGCGAGCACGTGCGGGAGGTGGGAGACGCTGGCCATGACCCGGTCGTGGACGTCGGCGTCGATCGCCGCCGGCTGGGCGCCGAAGCCGACGATCGTCCGGTGGAGGCGCTCGTAGAGGACGCCGTCGGTGTCGGCGTCGGGCGTCAGGTACCAGGTCGACCCGGCGAACAGGTCGGCCCGGGCGTGCTCGACGCCGGCGGTCTCGGCGCCGGCCAGGGGGTGGCCGCCGACGAAGCGCGGGCCGCGGCAGGCGGCGACCACGCGGCGCTTGGTGGAGCCGACGTCGCTGACGACGCAGTCGGCCGG
>JBPCNA010000080.1:0-8967 GCA_051001735.1 Solirubrobacteraceae bacterium | reverse complement strand
CGGGGGATGTTTTCGCCGGTTATCGGATCGAGTCGCTGGCCGGGCGCGGGGGGATGGGGCTTGTCTACCGGGCGTGGCAGCTGCGGCCGGAGCGGATGGTGGCGGTCAAGGTGATTATGCCGGAGCTGGCGGGGGATCCTGATTTTCGGGCGCGGTTCGAGCAGGAGGCGTCGCTGGCGGCGCAGATCGAGCATCCGAATGTGATCCCGATCTACGGTGTGGGTGAGGAGGACGGGTTGCTCTTCATCGTCATGCGTTTCGTTGAGAGCATGGACTTGGGGGTGCTTTTGCGTCGCCGTGAGCGGTTCGCGCCGGCGCATGCGGCGCGGTTGGTTGGGCAGGTCGCTGCGGCGCTCGACGCGGCGCATGAGCGGGGGTTGGTTCATCGTGATGTCAAGCCGGCGAACGTGTTGGTCACCGCCGATGAGCATTTGTACTTGACCGATTTCGGGCTGACTAAGCGGGTCGCGGACTTCGGTAGCGGGGGGATGACGGCGACGGGTGGCTTTGTCGGGACGCTTGACTACATCGCGCCGGAGCAGGTCAGTGGTGAGCCGGTCGACGGTCGTGGTGACGTGTATGCCCTTGGCTGCGTCCTTTACCAGTTGCTGACCGGGGTCGTCCCGTTCCCGCGGGATGTCGAGGTGGCCAAGATCTTCGCTCATATGAGTCTGGCGCCCCCGGTGGCCAGCATGCTGGCGCCGGGTGTGTCGGGTGAGCTCGACGCGGTCGTGGCGCGGGCCATGGCCAAGGATCCGGCCGACCGCTACCAGTCGGCCGGGGACCTCGGCCGCGCCGCCGCGGTGGCCGCCGGGCGGGGGGAGAGCGGGGTGGGTCTGCCGCTGAGCATCGGGGACGGCGCCGCATTTGCCGTCGGCGGCGTGGCGGCGGCAACGCGCCCGAAACCCGACGGTCCGGTTCCCCTCCCGCCGTTCGTCGCGGCGGTCGCCGAGCGCGAGTTCGTCGGCCGCGAGCCGGTGCTCGGGGCGCTGCGCGCGACGTGGGAGCGCATCGGCGCGGCGCCGGGTCTCGCGTTCGTGACCGGCGACGCCGGCATGGGCAAGACGTCGATCAGCGCCCACTTCGCCCGCGAGGTCCACGCCGCGGGCGCCGCCGTGCTGTACGGGCGCAGCGACGAAGAGGCCGTCTCCTCCTACCAGCCCTTCGTCGAGGCGCTCGGCGAGTACCTCGATCACGTGAGCGTCGACGCCCTGATCGCCGAGCTGCCGGCCGAGTCGCTCGAGCTCGGGCGTCTGATTCCCCGGCTGGGGGTGCGGCCGGCCGGGATAACCGCCGTCTCCCCCGACGCGGGCGACGACCGCTACCGCCTTTTCGAGGCGGTCTGCGCGGTGCTCCGCCGGCTATCGGCGAGCCGGCCGGTGCTGCTCCTGATCGACGACCTGCACTGGTCCGACAAGCCGACGCTGTCGCTCCTGCGCCACGTCCTGCGGTCGTTGAGCGGATGCCCGCTGATGGTCGTCGGCACCTTCCGTGAGTTGGATGCGAGCGCCGAGCTGGGCGGCCTGCTCGCCGACCTGCGGCGCGAGCACCGCTTCACCGAGCTCCCGCTCACCGGCTTCGACATGGCGGAGACCGAGCGGCTCCTGAGCGCCGATACCGGCCTGCAGCCGCGGCCGACCTTCGTTCGGAAGCTGCTCAGCCACACCGGCGGCAACCCGTTCTTCATCGACCAGATGCTGCGGAGCCTCGGCGGCACCGCGGCGGCGGCGGCGCTGTCGGGGCGCGAGATCACCGCCCTCGGCGTGCCCCAGGGGGTGAAAGAGGTGATCCTCCGCCGGCTGGCCCCGCTCGGTAAGCCGGGGATCGATCTGCTCGCCGCGGCCGCCGTCGCCGGTCAGCGCTTCCGCCTCGGCGTGCTCGAGGCGGTGCTCGGCAAGGACGCCGAGACGCTGCTGGAGACGCTCGACGAGCTGATCGCGATGGGGGTCGTGTCCGAGGTGCCGGGCGAGATCGACTCCTTCTCCTTCACCCACAACCTCGTCCGGGAAACGCAGTACGAGGGCCTCAGCGCCAGCCGGCGGGTCCGCCTCCACGCGGCGATCGGCCGGACGCTCGAGGCGGCGGGAGCGAGCGCGCCGGCGGAGCTCGCCCACCACTACTTCGAGGCGCGCCAGCTGGTCGGGCCCGAGCCGTCGATCGGCTTCTCGGTCGAGGCGGCGCGGCGCGCGTCGACCTCCCTGGCCCACGAGGAGGCGATCGAGCACTACGAGCGGGCGCTGGCTGCGATGGAGCTCGCCGAGTCCGACGACCGCCGGCGGTCCGAGACGATGCTCGAGCTCGGCGACGCGCTCGAGCGCGTCCACGAGATCGACCGGGCGCGGGAGGCCTACGTCGGCGCGGCCGAGCTGGCTCGGCAGCTCGACGCGCCCGAGCTGCTCGCCCGGGCGGCGCTCGGGTTCGCCAAGTGGCAGCGCTACGGCGTGCTCGACCGCGAGGCGATCCGGCTGCTCGAGACGGCGCTGGCCGGGCTCCCGGAGGCAGCGGCGGTACCGCGGGCCGAGACGCTCGCCCTGCTCGCCAACCGCCTCGACCCGCTCGAGTCGCAGGACCGGCGCGAGGCCCTGCTCGACGAGGCGCTCGGCCTGGCCCGCGGCTTCTCGAGTCCGGCGACGCTCGACTCGATCCTCCGCATCGCCCCGTGGGTCCGCTGTCGGCCGGAGAGCCTCGGCCAGCGGCTCGAGCTCGCCGTCGAGGCGGTGGCCCTGGCGGCGCGTGAGCGCAACGAGGAGAGCATGGCCCTCGGGCAGCTCCATCGCTTCCGGGCCCTGTTCGAGCTGGGACGGACCGGTGAGGCGACCGCTGGGCTCGACGCGTACGCGGAGTCTCTGGCCGGACTCCACCAGCCGTGGTTCGAGTGGACGCTCCTGGTCATTCAGACGATGCTGCGGATCCTCGACGGCCGCCCCGGGTCGGCGGGGGCGCTGCTCGGGCGGGCGCGGGCGCTCGAGCAGGCCGCCGACCCGGACGCGATCGAATCGTCGGCGATGCAGGGGTTCCTCATCGCCCATGCCACCGATCGCTACGACGAGGCCGACGAGGAGGCGCTGCGCCGGTGCACGGCGATGTACCCGAGCAAGCCGATCTGGAGCGCGACGTTCGCCCGGCTGCTGATCGGGCTCGGCCGCGACGACGAGGCGCGGGTCGAGCTCGAGCTGTGCGCGCGCGGCGACTTCGCCCTGATCCCGGCGACCCAGGACTGGCTGGCCACGATGGTGCTGCTCGCCGAGTCCGCGCACGCACTCGCCGACGAGGAGCGGGCGGCCGGGATCTACCGCCTGCTGACGCCGTTCGCCGAGCGGACCGCGCTGATCGCCATGGACACCTGGGCGTGCTGGGGATCGGTGTCGCGGCCGCTCGGGCTGCTCGCCCAGACGGCCGGCGCCGCGGAGGCGGCGGCCGCCCACCTCGAGCGGGCGCTCCACGACGACCGTGACCGCCGCTGCGTGCCCTGGTTCATCCGGGGGGCCGTCGCGTACCGCGATCTCGTGCCCGGGCACCTCCGCACACCAAGCGGGCAGGCGCTCGTCGAGGAGGCGCTCAGCCTCGCGCGGGAGCGGGAGCTCCCGACCGCGGCGGGTCCGGTGGCGCCGGGCTAGTTGGTCATCAGACCACCAGTTGTCTGTCCCAGCGGTCAGCCGCGGGACCACATGCCCATCGCCTGCGCGATGATGTCCACCGACTGCTGGGCATGTTCGAGCACGGCGGGGCGCGGGTTCTCGCGGGCGTTCTCCAGCTCGAGCACGCGCTTGGCGCGGCTATGCGCCTCCGACAGCGGCTCGTGGACGGCGCCCTTGGCGTACTCCGCGGCCTCGTGCTGGTCCTCGATCGAGTTGAGGCCCGACTCCCACGACGAGGAGGTCGGTGGGCTCGGCTCGCTGGTTGACATCGCTTCCTCCTGTCCAGAGCGTTCGGAACGTGCATCATACGCCCGACTTTTCCGGCACAGGACCGGACGACTCGGTAGCGTGCGCGGCTATGGCGCAGGGTGAAGCCGAGGTGAATCTGCTGCTCACCGCCGAGCGCGCCGGCCTCGGTCCGCTGCGGACCGACCTCGTCGATCTCTACGCGCGCTGGTGGAACGATCGAGAGGTGCGGCGGGGCCTCGCCACCATCGACATCTGGACGATCGAGGCGGCGGAGAAATGGGTCGCCGAGGCGGGCGCGGCGTCGGCGCGTCCGCAGCCGACGGCGGCGCATTTCACCGTGTACGCGACCCCCGACGCCGTCCCGGTCGGGACGCTGGCGCTGATGGAGATCGACCACCAGAATCGGCGGGCCGAGTTCGGCATCCTGATCGGGGAGCGCCGGGGCGAGGGGATCGGGACCGCGGCGACCCGCCTGGCGCTCGAGTGGGCGTTCGAGGTGATCGGACTCGAGAACGTCCTCCTCGGCGTGCTCCCGTCGAACCTGGCGGGGATCCGCGCCTACGAGAGGGCCGGCTTCCGCCCGATCGGCCGGCGCCGCAACGCGGCGACGTCGAGCGGAAGGCGGGAGGACGAGCTGCTGATGGATGCCGTGGCCGCCGACTTCCGGCGGGAGGCCGCGACCGGCGCGGATGGATGAGGCGCCGCCAGGCCTGGTGCGCGCCCTGGAGGGGGTGGCCGAGCTCGAGCACGCCGTGCTGCTCCAGTACCTGTACGCCGCGGCGTCGCTCAAGCGCCGCGCCGGCGAGGGGCCCGACGAGCTTCAGCTTGCGCGGATCCGCGGCTGGGAGCGGACGCTGCTGGCCATCGCCCGCGAGGAGATGGCCCACCTCGCGGCGGTCAGCAACCTCCTGATCGCCGTCGGGTCGACACCGTGGCTCGTGCGCCCCGGACTTCCGGGCGGGCGCCTGGCGGCGCCGGAGCCGGCGCTCGCGCTCGAGCGCTTCGGCCCGCGCAGCCTGGCCCGCTTCATCGAACTCGAGCGGGAGGAGTCGATCTCCGGCCATTACGCGGCTGTACGCCGGGAGATCGAGGCCTCGGGCGACCGGGTCATCCGGCGGATACCGGTCGACCGGGTCGACGGTTGGGGGGTCAGCGGCGGTGCCCGCCTGCCCCCGGTCACCGACGCGATCACGGCGCTCGCGGTGGTCGACGCGATCGTCGGGCAGGGGGCGGGCGCGGCCCCCGCCTCCCATCTGGAGCGGCTCCTGGCCGTCGAGGCCGAGCTGGCCGCCGAGGGACCGGAGTTCGAGCCGGCGCGCCCGGTCGCCGCCGCGAGGATCACCAACCCGTCGAGCCGGACGGTGGCGGAGGCGTTCGCGGCGGCCTACCAGGCGACGATGCTGCTGCTCGAGCTCTACTACGCCCTCGTCCAGGCCCACGCGGGCGGGGCGACGACCGCCCGGCGCGCGGCGCAGGGGCTGATGGGCGGGGTGCTGAGGCCGCTCGGCGAGGTGCTGACCGAGCTCCCGCTCGGGGACGGCGCGCCCGGCTGGACGTGCGGGCCGCACTTCGCCTGGGACGAGCGCGTCGAGCGGCCGACGTGGGCGGCCGCGGGCGTCCTCCTCGAGCAGGCCGGCGCCGGCCTGCGGGCGGCGCACGGGCAGGGGCGGCTGACCACGATCGCGGAGAACCTCGACCTCGCCGGGCGGCTCGTGGCCCGGGCCGGAGAACCCTGAATGCTCGAGCTAGCCTTCGCCGGCTGGTTCGAGTGCCGCCTGGCCACCGATCCCGATCCGTTCGACGAGCGGCGCGGGGTCAGCGGGACGACCTTCGCGTGTCCGGGCGAGCCCGACCTCGACCGGATCATCCGCTTTCAGCCGGCGCGCACCAACCGCGCGCCCGGGCCGCGGGTGGGCGTCCGCGTCGTGGGGGTGAGCCGGCACGGCCGTGCGGTCGAGCACCGGCTGCGGGGGGCAGCCGTCGACCTCGTCGGCGAACCGCGATTCGAGGGGCGTAACGGCCTGCTCGCCATTCCCGGGACCGAGGTCCTCGACCCGCTGGAGCTCGCGGTGGTGGGCGAGGGAGTCCGCCTCGGCCGGCGCGACTGGCTCGACGCCGCCGACGGGACGCTGCTCGCGGTCGCCCCGGCGGCGCTCGCCCGCCGCTCGGCCGGGGGGATCGAACGCGGCGCGGCAGTCACAGCGGAGATCGCCGGGGCGACGGGAATCGACGACTTCCTGCGCCACCGGCGCGACCGGGCCGCAGCGCTCGAGCGCGCCCTGGCCGGGACCGGCGATCCGCTGCGGGCGGCAGCGCTTCGGCGCCGCCTGGCCGCCCTTTCGCCGGTGGCGCGGATGCGCGTGACCTACGCCCTGGACCTGGGCGAGCTCGGCGGCGCCGGCTGGGTCGAGGGGCCCGCCGCGGTCGACTCGGCCGCACCGTGGCCGCTGCGCTTCTGGATGGGCGCATGGGACGCCGACGCCCTCTGCGGCTTCGTCTTGGGGACGCTCGGCCTGCCCGAGCCCGGCGACCGAGCCGGCTAGGGCCTCTGCGCGTGGGGCGAGAGGCCCTGGCCCAGCGCGTGCTGGTCGATCCACTCGCGCAGGCGCCGCTTATCGGCCAGGAGGTCGTCGAGCTTCCCGATCTTGACGTGGCCGCGCTGGCCGCCCGACGGCCATTGGTCCTGCCAGACCTCTCGCGACTTGGGCGCGTGCCAGGTGACGTAACCGCCTTCGAGCACCTGGAAGGGAGCGGTCACGCTGCCCCAGAACGAGCACCGCGTGGCCCCCGGCCGGTAGTAGTCGGGGGTGACGAAGTCGGCGACGGTCACGCCGTCGATCTCGTAGGCGTGGATCCGCTCCTGGCAGGGGTCGCAGACCTCGACGAAGAAGTGCACCTCGGTTCCGTCGCCGCGAGGGGAGGGGGCCGGGAGGATCTTGTTGCCGAGCGGATCGACGAGCATCTCGAGCAGCTCGTGGCTGACGGTCAGCGGCCAGTGGGGGCCGTACTCGACGACGGCCACCGGGCGGCCGTGATCGTCGTGGTGGAAGCCGGCCGGACCGTCGACGTGCGCGACGACGGTGATCGTCCAGGCGCCGGCCGGCGGCGGATGCGCGGCGTCGGCGGCGCAGAGCTCGGCCTTGACGTCCCAGATCGGGCCGAAGTCGTGGTCGATCTGCTTCTGGAGGGCGGCGACCACGGGGACCATGTCGGCGTACGCCAGCCCCGGGACCTCGGACAGGATCGCGATTCGCTCAACCGGCACCCGTCCATCTAAGCGGCCGCCGGGGGCGCCGTCAACCACTACCCTGGTGGCTGCCCCGGCGACGACGACGCACGCGCGTTCGGCATCTGAAGGGGTGTGCCTGGCCGGCCGGGGACGGCACCGCGAAGCGCCTCGGGCGCGGCTTGCGGCGGGACCCGCGGATCCTGTCCTTCGCGCCGATTGCGGTGGATCCCATGGCCGCAAGTCATACGACCGAGGACGGCGCGCGATCCAACACGATCTTGTGCGCCCTCTTAGAACGAGATGGTGCGCATCTACGCGGACAACTTCGGGCGCGGGCCGACGAAGACTCGCACCGACTGGGCCGGTCCCGACACGCTGGTCGTGGAGGTCGAGGACACCTTTCATCAGCGGCATCGACACCGAGGTCGATCTGGCGACCGAGCTGTTCGTGCTCTACCCGGCGGGCCACGAAGGCCCGTCCCGAGGCGCCGTCCCGCGGTGACCGCAGGTAGCCTGTCGCGATGGAGTCATCGCCGCTGGCCCTGATCGAGTTCCCCGCCGACGACGCGCAACGGGCGCTGCGCTTCTGGGGCGGCCTGCTGGGAGCGCAGCTCGAGCCGCGGGAGGCCGGCGAGGGCGAGGGCTGGCAGCTCCGCTCGTCCGGCCCGGCCGTCGGGGTCCACGAGCGGGGCCGCGGCCCGGGTGACTCCTTCTCGCTGCCCTACTTCGCCGTGGTCGACCTGGCGGCGGCGCTCGAGCGGGTGCGCGAGCTCGGCGGGAGCGTCGTCCATCCGGGCGAGGCGTGGGCGGTGTGCCGCGACTCGGAAGGGACGCCGTTCGGGCTGGCCCTCAGTCCGGCCGCTCGATCTCCCGCTTGAGGATCTTGCCGGTCGGCCCCTTCGGCAGGTCCTCGACGAACCAGACGCGACGGGGGTACTTGTAGGCGGCGACGCGCTCGCGGACGAACTCGCGGATCTCCTCCTCCGTGGCCTCGGCGTCCTGGCGGAGCGCCACGGCGGCGCCGATCTCCTCGCCGAGCTCGGGATGGGGAAAGCCGACGACGGCCGCCTCGCGCACCGCGGGGTGCTCGTAGAGGACCTCCTCGATCTCACGCGGGTAGACGTTGTAGCCGCCGCGGATGATCATGTCCTTCTTGCGGTCGACGATGAAGTAGTAGCCGTCCTCGTCGACCTTCGCGAGATCCCCCGAGTGGAACCAGCCGTCCTTGATCGCCTCGGCGGTCGCGTCCTCGCGCTTCCAGTAGCCCTTCATGACGTTGTGGCCCTTGATGACGATCTCGCCGACCTCGCCCGCGGCGCTCTCCTTGCCCTCCTCGTCGAAGAGCTTCATCTCCACGCCGCGGATCGGGGTGCCGATGGAGCCCGGCTTGCGCTCCCTGTCGGGGTGGTTGAACGAGGCCACGGGCGAGGTCTCCGAGAGGCCGTAGCCCTCGAGCACCTTGCAGCCGAACTTCTCCTCGAAGGCCTTCATGACCTCGACGGGCATCGCGGAGCCGCCCGAGGCGCAGACCTTCAGGCAGCTCGTGTCCGCCGTGGTCTTGGCGTGCAGCATCGCCGAGAACATCGTCGGCACGCCCTCGAACACGTTGACCTCGTCGCGCTCGATGATCTCCAGCGCCTTCTCCGGGTCGAAGCGCGGGATCATCGTCAGGCAGCCGCCGGCGAGCATCGTCGCGTTCAGCCCGCAGGTCTGCCCGAAGGAGTGAAAGAGCGGGAGCGCCCCGAGCGTCATCGCGTCGCCCTCGATGCTGAACAGCTCGACGGCGATCTGCGCGTTCTCGCGCATGTTCTCGTGGGTGAGCTCGGCGCCCTTCGGCGTGCCGGTGGTGCC
>JBPCNA010000079.1:0-10844 GCA_051001735.1 Solirubrobacteraceae bacterium | reverse complement strand
CCGCCGCCGCCGAGCCTCACGGCCTCAACGCCGCCGGAATAGCCGCCGCGGAGGTCTGGCGCGAATGCGTCGCCTACGCGACCATGCGCGGGGCTGAGCTCGAGACCTTCTCCGGCCTCGCCGGAGTCGGCGACCTGACCGCGACGGTCCTTGCTCCCGGCAGCCGCAATCGCAGAGCGGGAGAGCTGCTCGGCAGTGGCGTCCCCGCCGACCAGATCCCGGAGCGGATCGGCCAGGCATCCGAGGCGCTGGACTCCGTTCCCCTGATCGCCGGCGAGGTGACTGCGGTGGAGTGGGTAGCGGGCCTGCGTCGCACCGAGCGCGCCAGGAGCGCTGCGTGATCGCACGCCCGGCCGGCCCATGCGTAGGCTTGGCGTGTGGAGGAGAGCACCGACACGCCCGACCTGAGCCCCGCTGCGACGAACGGACATCTGCCCACCGGGGCGGCCAAGGTGAAGCTCGACCGCGCTTTCGAGGATCTCTACCGCGAGCATCTGCGCGACGTGTATTCGTACTGCTACTACCGGATCGGCAACCACCACGATGCCGAGGACCTCACCGAGCAGACATTCCTTCAGGCGTACCGCCACTTCGACCGGGCTCAGCGGGAGTCAGACGGTCGCCCGCTGCGGCCCTGGCTGATCCGGATCGCCCACAACCTGGCGGCCAACCTCTACCGCGACCGGGCGCGCAAGCCGCAGAGCCCGCTCGACGAAAGCACGCCGGTCGCCGCGGCGCACACCACCGAGGAGCTCGTGGCCGGACGCGACGAGCTCAAGCGGGTGCTCGAGGCGGTCACCCAGCTCCCCGACGATCGCCGGGAGGCGCTGATCATGCGCTTCGCCCTCGGCATGGACAACCGGGAGATCGCCCGCGCGCTCGGGCGAACCGACGGGGCCACCAAGGTGCTGATCCACCGGGCGATCAAGCAGCTCGAGGGAGTCGTCGTCATGAATGAGCAGAGCTCGTGACCGACGGCGTCCAGCTCGAGCTCCTCCTCTCCCGGGCCCTCGCGCCGGTCGAGCCGCCCGAGGCGCTCGTCGTGCGCCTGGAGTCGACGCTGCGGACCATCTCCGACCTCGCCGCCGACGAGCTCGAGGGCTGGGAGCTGGCCGCGATGCGCGATCCCCGCAACTGGGTGCGGCCGGCGGCCGCGCTCGTGGCCGGCACGGCCGCCGGCGCCGCCCTCGTCGTGCTGCGCGCCCGTCAGCGCCATCGTGAGCAGCCGGCGGTCAGCATCGGCGATCTGCGTGACCTGGCCGAGCAGACGGCGCAGGACATCGCCGGGGAGGCGCGCAAGCTCCTCGACCATCGTTGATCCGCTGCCCGGGACCCGCCGTAGGGTTAGGGAGATGGTTCGCCCCGGAAAATCCCGCGACAGCTCTGCCCTGGTCGGTCTGCGCGAGCTCGCCGACGAGGACCTGATGCACCACGTGCGCCTGGGCGAGGCCGCCGCCTTCGAGATCATCTACGAGCGGCACTGCAACGCCGCCTTCTCGCTCGCCTACCGCATGACGGGCAAGCGCTCGATCGCCGAGGACGTCGTCCAGGAGGCCTTCCTCTCGCTCTGGCGCAGCGGCGCCCGCTACGACCGCACCCGCGGCAGCGTCCGCACCTGGACACTGGGGATCGTCCACAACCGGGCGATCGACGCGCTGCGCCGCGGCATCGTCCACGACCGCCGCCGGGCCAGCGACGAGGGCATCGAGGAGCGCTTCGAGGCCCCGGAGAACACCGAGCTCGAGGTGGCCCGCCGCGACGCGTCGCGGGAGATCCGCGAGGCGATGAGCGAGCTCCCCCGCGAGCAGAGCCAGGTCATCGAGCTGGCCTACTTCGGAGGCTTCACACACACCGAGATCGCCTCCATGCTGCATGCCCCGATCGGCACCATCAAGGGCCGCATGCGCCTCGGGCTCGCGAAGATGCGCCTCGTGCTCGGCGACCCCGGGGAGGTGACGGGATGAGCGAGCACGCTTGGCAGCGGAGCGAACACGACTGCAACGGTGACGCTGCCGCCTACGTCCTCGGCGCGCTCGACGACCACGAGGTGGCGCCCTTCCTGCGCTATCTCGAGAGCTGCGCGATCTGCCGCGACGAGGTCGGCTCGCTCCAGGTCGTCGCCGACATGCTCCCCGCCAGCGTCACCCCGATTACCGCGCCGCGCGGCCTGCGCCGCCGCGTGCTGGCCACCGTCTACGAGGAGGCCGAGCTGTTCGCGGCGGCCGGCGCCCGCGAGACCGCCAAGCGCGCGACCCGCCGCGACCGGCGACCCGTCCCGCGCCTCTTCCAGGGGCTCGCCGCCGCCGCGCTGGTCGCCGCCGGCATCGCCGTCGGCACCGTCGCTCTCGGCGGCACGTCGACCTCGACGCCGAAGGACCGCGTCATCCTCGCCAACACGACGGCGCCGACCACCGCCCTCCTGCGCGTCAGCGCCGGACGCACCGAGCTCGACGTAGCCAATCTGGCCGCCCCGGCGAACGGCCGGGTCTACGAGGTCTGGCTCCAGCGCAATGGCGAGCCGCAGGCGACGGACGCCCTGTTCACCCCGACCACCGACGGTCGCGCCGCCGTGGCCGTGCCCGGCGACCTGGGCGGCGTCGGCGCCGTGATGGTCACCGAGGAGCCGGCCGGCGGCAGCACCAAGCCGACGCGCGCGCCGCTGCTCGTCGCCTCGCTCCAGTAGCTCGGCGCCAGTCCGGGCGCTGGTAGCGTCCGGAGCCCGATGGAGACCTGCTACCGCCACCCCTCGCGTGACACCCGGGTGGCGTGCTCCAACTGCGACCGCCCGATCTGCCCCGACTGCATGACGACGTCGCCGGTCGGCATGCGCTGCCCCGAGTGCGCCAAGCAGAAGACGCCGGTGCGCACGATGCGCAACATCCGCGCCGGCGGGATCGAGGCCACGCAGGCGCTGATCGCGATCAACGTCGTCATCTTCCTGGCCAGCGGCAACTACTCGCTGACCGGGTCGGCGATCGGCGGCGCGCTGGTCGCCCATGGCCAGCTCTCGGCGTCCAGCCTGTCGGTGGGCCACGAGTACTGGCGGCTCGTCACCTCGGGCTTCCTCCACCAGAACCTCCTGCACATCGCCTTCAACATGTACCTGCTCTACGTGCTCGGGCAGCTGCTCGAGCCGGCGATCGGGCGGACCCGCTTCCTGACCATCTACGGCGTCGCTCTGCTCGCCGGCGCCTGCGGCTCGCTGGTCGGTGTGTCCGCCGACACGGCGACGCTCGGCGCCTCCGGCGCGATCTTCGGGCTGATGGGGGCCGCGGTCGTCGAGATGCGCTCCCGGGGGATCGATCCGATGACGAGCGGCATCCCGATGCTGATCGTCATCAACCTCGTCATCAGCGTGTCGTTCGCCGGGCGGATCTCGATCGGCGGCCACGTCGGGGGGTTGATCGGCGGCGCCCTCGCCGCCGCCGTCCTGTCCCTCGGCGACCGCTACCGCCCGCGGTGGCTGGGGCTCGTCGGGTGCCTCGTGCTGGCCGCGGGGGCGGCCGCCGGGGCGATCGTCATCGCCGACCAGAAGCCGCCGCCGCCCCCCGCCTTCGTGCCGGGTCCCTGAGCAGCTCGTCGTAGAGGGCCTGGACGCCGGCGAGTAGGCGCCCCGGCGCAAAGCGGTGGTTCACGTCGGCCGCGGCCGACGCCCCGAGGCGGCGGCCGAGCGCCCGGTCGGCGGCCAGCCGCCGCAGCGCTGCGGCGAGCTCGAGCGGGTCGCCGGGGGTGACGAGGAGCCCGGTCTCGCCGTCGCGGACGATCTCGGGGAGGCCGCCGTGGCGGCTGGCCACCACGCAGCAGCCGGCGGCCGCCGCCTCGAGCGCCGCGTTCGGCAGGGGGTCGGGGCGCGTCGACGGCACAACGACGACGTCGGCTCCGGCGTAGAGCGGGTGGGGGTCGGCGACGAAGCCGGCGAAGCGAACCCGGTCGGCCACGCCGAGCTCAGTCGTCAGGCGGCGCAGCGCCGTCTCGTGGTGCTCCTGCCCGGGCCAGGCGTCGCCGGCCACCACGGCCACGGCGCCGGGGACCTCGGCCAGCGCCCGCAGGAGGATGTCCTGGCCCTTCCACGACGAGATGCGCCCGAGCACGAGGCACACGAGCGGGGCGCCCGGGGCGGGCGTGGCGCGCGGCGCGGCGGCGCCGGGAGGCAGGGCGAGACCGTCGAGAAGGACGCGGGCGCGGGCGTCCGCGGCCGGGAACTGGGCGCGGACGGCGCCCGACACGCAGGCCAGGGCGTCGGCGCTCCGCAGCAGCGGGCGGTAGGCGGGCCAGGCGCGCTCGGTGTAGATCTCGCGGACATGCCAGAGGTGGGGCACCCCGGCCCGCCGGGCGGCGAGCGCGCCGGAGAGGGTGACGGAGGTGTTCGAGTGCACGATCGCGACGTCGCGCCCGCGCCCGAGCCCGCTGGTGGCCGCCAGCCGCCCGGCGATCGCGGCAAGGCCGCGGGGCGACAGCTCCGAGCGGCGCAGCACGGCCAGCGGCTCGACGCGGGTCTCCACGCCGGCGCGGCCGAGCTCGGCGACCAGCGGCCCGTCGGTGGCCAGCACGACCAGCGGCCGGTAGCGGGCCGGATCGAGGCCGCCGGCGATTAGGGCGAGCTGGCGATCGGCGCCGTAGCCGCCGGCCGAGGAATGGACGAGGAGGACCGTCCGGGCGGCTCGCGTCATCCGGCGGCGCCGAGGGCGACCTCGAACGCCCGGGCCGACGCCGGCGGCGAGAGGTCGGGGTGGAGCACATGGGCGAGCAGCTCGAGGCCGTCGAGGAGCCGCGGGCCGGGGCGCGAGAAGTAGGCCGCCGCGTCGACCGCGACCACCCGCTCGGCGCCGAGCTCGCGCAGGCGGGGGGCGAAGGCGAGCGCCTCGGCGCGGGCGCGCGGCGCGTCGTAGCCGCACGGCATGGCGACGACGACCTCCGGAGCGGCCAGCGCCAGCGCCTCCCACGTCGCCGTCTCCGACGGCTCGCCGACCGCCCCGAGGACGTCCTCGCCGCCGGCCAGCTCGATCAGCTGGGGCGTCCAGTGCCCGGCGACGAAGATCGGGTCGAACCACTCGATCGCGGCGACCCGGGGGCGCGGAGCGCCGCGGACGGCCAGCCTCACCCGGTCGATTCGCCCGGCGGCCCGGGCGATCAGGGCCACCCCGGCGTCGCGGCGCCCGGTGGCCTGGGCGAGCGTCCGCGCGTCGCCCAACGTCTCGCCGAGCGTGTGCGGGTCGAGCGCGATCACCGCCGGCGGCGGGGTCATCCGCTTGGCCAGCGCGGTCACGTCGGCATAGGAGACGGCGCACACCGGACAGAGCGCCTGGGTGACGATCAGGTCGGGGGCCAGGCGGTGGAGCAGCTCCTCGTCGAGCTCGTAGATGCTCTGGCCGGCGCCCGTGCGCTCGCGCACCGCGGCGTCGATCTCGGCGCTCGAGAGGCCCGGTGGCAGCATGTCGCGGGTGACCCGGGGGAGCATCAGCGCGGCGGGAGGATGATCGCACTCGTGGGTGACCGCGATAACCTCACTTCCGAGGCCGAGCGCGAAGAGGAGCTCGGTCGCGTGTGGCACGAGGCTGACGATCCGCACCCGCCAACTGTATGGAAACCCTCAGCGACGAGCAGATCACCGAGCGCCTGCGGGACGGACTCGACGCCTGGGCGCACACCGACGGGGCGATCGTCCGCGATCACCGGGTGGCCGACTTCCCGGAGGCGATCGCCCTGGTCAACGCGGTGGCCGCGGTCGCCGAGGCGGCGAACCACCACCCCGACATCCTCGTCCACGGCTGGAACCGTCTGCGGCTGACCGTGTCGACGCATTCGCTCGGTGGGGTGACCTCGGCGGACTTCGCGCTGGCCGAGCGCATCGAGGCCCTGCTACGGTAGCTCGCGTAGCCCCTCAATGAACGACGAACCTCCGCGAAGTAGCTCGGGCACGAGAGTGCCACCCACCATCTCCGCCGCCGGCTCGGCGGACGGGGCGGGGACGGAGCCGCGGTGAACGTCCTGCTGCTGGTGGTCGCGCTGGTGCTGGTCGGGATGAACGGGTTCTTCGTCATCGCCGAGTACTCGCTCGTCCGCGCCCAGCGGTCGAAGCTCGAGGCCGCCCGCGAGGGCGGGCAGCGCGGCGCGGCGCTGGCCCTGGGCCAGGTCGAGCGGATCAACGAGTACATATCGACGTGCCAGGTCGGCATCACGATGGCCTCGATCGGCATCGGCGCCCTCGGTGAGCCGGCGATCTCACACCTGCTCGAGCCGGTGCTCGGCGGCGCCTCCCACGAGGCCGCCGTCGTCGTGGCGGTGGTGGTCGCCTACCTCCTGATCACGAGCGTCCACATCGTCGCCGGGGAGATCGTGCCCAAGCTCTACGCGATCGACCGGGCCGAGGGCGTGGCCCGTCGGGTGGCCCGACCGCTCCAGTGGTTCCGCGTCCTCTTCAACCCGTTGATCGTCGTCCTCAGCGCCGCCTCCAACCGCGTCCTGCGCATGCTCGGCGTCGACCCGAGCATCCGCGCCGACCGGGGCGGCTCGCCCGAGGATCTCAAGCGGCTGATCCGCGAGTCCTACGCCGGCGGCCAGCTCGAGGCCAACGAGGCGACGATGCTCTCCGGTGTGTTCCATCTCCACGAGCAGGAGGCGCGTCAGGTGATGACGCCGATCCCGGCCGTGGTCACCGTCGACGTCTCCGAGGACGTCGAGACGGCACTGCGTCGCTGCATCTCCTCCGGGCACACCCGCCTGGTGGTGACCGAGGACGAGAACCAGGACCGCATCCGCGGGATGGTGCACTCCAACTCGCTGGCCCGGCTGCTGATGGCCGAGGGCCCGACGGCGTCGATCGAGCCGCTGATCCGCGACGCGCCGATCGTCCCCGAGACCAAGCCCCTCGACGACCTTCTGGCCGAGCTCCAGCGCCAGCGGACGTCGCTGGCCGTCGTCGTCGACGAGTACGGCCGCGTGGGGGGGATCGTCACCGTCGAGGACATCGTCGAGGAGGTGGTCGGCGAGATCACCGACGAGACCGACCCGGCGGCCGGCGACATCCGCCGGCTGGCCAACGGCGACTGGTTCGTGCGCGGGCACGTGGCGGTCAGCGACCTGGCCGACCACGGGATCGACCTCCCGGCCGACAGCGACGCCTACAACTCGGTCGGCGGGCTGGTGTTCAACGACCTCGGCCGGCTGCCCAGGCGCGGCGACAAGGTCGAGGCGAACGGCTTCGAGCTGCGGGTCGAGTCGGTGCGCGAGAACCGCATCGTCACCGTCCGCATCCGGGAGCGCGGCCGCCAGCGGGGCGGCACGGCGACACCGAGCACGGTGACTTAAAGAGCTGACGCCCCGGGGGTGCGGGGCGTCAGCGGGTGCTTCTGGGAGGAGGTGCGGTTGCGAGGTATGTGTCGCACCCATGAGTATGGGGAGAGAGCCTCAAGGGCAGGCAAAGAAGCCCCAAAGTCTTTCTAAAGATCAACCGTAGTCGTGAAAACCGCGCTTGGTCTTGCGCCCGAGGGCGCCGGAGGCGACCATCTCGCGGACGCGGTCGGGGATCTCGGCGTCGATCATCTCGCCGATGGCCAGCGAGACGTCGAGGCCGACGAGGTCGAGCAGCGCGAGGGGCCCCATCGGGTGGCCGGCGCCGAGCTTCATGCACTGGTCGATGTCGGCGGCGGGCATCCCCGTCCGCTCGAGCAGGCGAACGGCGTCGAAGAGGAAGGGGAAGAGGAGGCGGTTGACTACGAACCCGGCGTCGTCGGGCACCTCGACCGCGGTCTTGCCGAGCGCCGCGCAGAGCGCGCGCGACCGTGCGCGGGTGTCCTCGGACGCCTCGCCGGGAAAGACGAGCTCGACGAGGGCCATCCTGGTCACCGGGTTGAACACGTGGAGGCCGCAGAACCGGGTCGGCCGGCCGCTGGCGGCGGCGAGCTGGGCGACCGAGAGCGACGAGGTCGTCGAGGCGAGGATCGCCTCTGCGGCCGCCGCCTCGCCGGCCTCGCGCAGGAGCGCCGACTTGGCGTCGAGCGACTCGGCGATCGCCTCGACCAGGTAGGTCGCCTCGCCGAGCTCGGCCCGGTCGGTAGTGATGTGGACGTTGGCGCCGTCCTCCGGGCAGAATCGGTCGACCTTCGCCCGCGCGCGCGCGGCCGACGCGTCCGATCGGGCCCACAGCGTGACCGGCCCCCGGGCCGCGGCCACCGCGGCCAGGCCACAGGCGATCGCCCCGCTGCCGAGAATTCCCAGCTTCTCGTCGTTCTCCATGCGGCGGTAGATTACCCGCGATGAGGCAGCCCGAAGGCCGCGAGGTGGTGATCGTCGAGGCCGTCCGCACCCCGATCGGCCGCGGCCACCCCGAAAAGGGCTACTTTCGGGACATTCACCCCAACCACCTGCTGGGCACCTGCTACACCGAGGTGCTCCGCCGGGCGGGGGTCGAGCCCGCCGAGGTCGAGGACGTGATCGCCGGCTGCGTGGCCCAGTTCGGCGAGCAGGGCTTCAACATCGCCCGCAACGCCTGGCTCGAACAGGGGCTGCCGATCGAGGCGGCGGCGGTCACCGTCGACCGCCAGTGCGGGTCGGCCCAGCAGGCGGTGAACTTCGCCGCCGCCCTGATCGCGGTCGGGGCGCATGACGTGGTCATCGGCGGCGGGGTCGAGCACATGGGCCACCTGTCGTTCGCAGCCGCACTGAGAACGCAGGAGGAGTTCGGCCAGGCGTTCACCCCGGCCCTACTCGCCCGGTACGACCTCGTCGGCCAGGGTCTCGGCGCCGAGCTGATCGCCGAGGAGCGGGAGATCAGCCGCGCCGACCTCGACGAGTTCGCCGTGCGCTCCCACCGCCTCGCCCACCGGGCGACCGAGGAGGGGCGCTTCGAGCGCGAGGTCGTACCGATGACGGCGGCCGGGGGCGATGTGGTCATCGCCGACCAGGGGGTCCGCCCGGACACCACGCTCGAGGCGCTGGCCAAGCTCAGGCCGGCCTTCAAGCCCGACGGTCGGGTCACCGCCGGGAACGCCTCGCAGATCTCCGACGGCGCCGCCGCCGTGCTGCTGATGTCGGCCGACCGGGCGCGCGAGCTCGGCCTCACGGCCCGGGCGCGGATCGTCGACCAGACGACCGTCGGCTGCGATCCGGTGAAGATGCTCGAGGGCCCGATCCCCGCCACGGCGAAGATCCTCCGCCGCCAGGGGATGGCGATCGACGACATCGACCTGTTCGAGGTCAACGAAGCCTTCGCCCCCGTGGTGGTCGCCTGGCAGCGTGAGCACCGCGTGGACATGGACCGCGTCAATGTCAACGGCGGCGCGATCGCGCTCGGTCACCCCCTCGGGTCGACCGGTGCCCGGCTGATCACGACGCTTCTGCACGAGCTCGAGCGCAGCGACCGGGAGATCGGCCTCGTGACGATGTGCTGCGGCGGCGGGCTCGGCACCGGTACGCTGATCCAGCGCGTCTGAGCTAGCCCCAGCTGAAGCCCACCGGCGACGGCGCCGGGGGCAGCGGGCTGGCGGCGAGGCCGTCGGGGGGCGCCGGCAGGTTGTAGCCGGTCGGCGCGATGTCGTTGGGCGTGTCGGGGTGAAAGAGCGACGCCAGGTACTGGATGTGCCCGCGGCCGGGACCGAGCTCGAACTGGCCGCCGCCGTAGTTTCCGATCCCGCGGGCGGCGCAGTGGTCGTAGGCGTCGAGCACCGAACGCAGGCCGCCGAGACGCGACGGCTTGATGTTGACCATCCGCGGCGGGAAGGGGCGACCGTCGATGTCGGCCACGCTGTGGATCGGCTCGTCCCAGGTGATCCGGTCGCGGTGGGGCGCGAGCACCGCGTCGGTCTCCGGGGTCAGCGCCGGGTCCTCGATCCACGCCTCGGGGAAGGCCTCGGCCACCCGCCGGTAGAGGTCGGGATCGGCCGGGTTGTCGACGACCGAGCCGACGTAGAGGCCCTTCAGGTCGACCGACTCGACCGCCCCGGTGGCCACCAGCTCGGCGATCAGCTCGTCGGTCCACGACTTCGTCGGGTCGAGCTTGAAGCGCAGCGTCGGGTAGCGGTCGAGACGGGCCCGCAGCGGCGCGAGCGTCGCCGGCTCGCCGAGGCGCAGCGAGACCACGAAGCGCACCGGCCGGGCCTCGCGACCGAGCGCGGCGTGGAGGGCGAGCCCCGACTGGCGCAGCGCGAGGTCGAGCGCAGCCGAGTGGAAGGTCCAGCGGCGGTAGAGGCGCGAGACCTCGCGCTGGGGCGGCTCGGGGAAGAGGTCGAGGCCGTCGACGGCCTCGCAGAAGGAGGCGAGCGTCCAGTTTCCGGTGAGCGGCGCCACCGGCCCCGCCGCCTGCATCACCTCGTGGTCGACTGCGTCGTAGACGACGTCCTCGCCCCGTCCGGTCAGGTCGCCGCCGTGGAGCGAGACGACGGTCGACTTGCGCTCGAAGTCGCTCGACACGTCGGCGGCCAGGCCGACGAGCGTGTAGGCCTCGATCTCGAGCGGCAGGCCGGCCAGCAAATCCCAGCTGCTCATCCGCCGGCCTCCCCGGGCCGCGGGGGCGCCGCCTCGAGGCGGGCGACCAGCTCCTCGAGGCGGAGCTCCTCGAGGCCCCGCCCGACCGCCTCGAGCTCGCGGGCGCAGAACTCGATCAGCGCGCGTCCCTCGCGCACCAGCTCGAGCGTCTCCCGCAGGCCGGCCTCGCCTCCGTCGAGGCGGCGGATGATCTGTTCGACCCGGGCCAGCGCGCTCTCGTAGGTCTGCCCGCCGACCGGCGCCGCCGAGTGCTCGGGCGGGCTCACCGCCCCGCCGCCCCGTCGTCGGCGCCGTCGGGCGCGGCTTCGGTGATCCGCGCCGCCAGCCGGCCGTCGGCGAAGCGCAGCCGCACAGCGCCGGCC
>JBPCNA010000078.1:0-6085 GCA_051001735.1 Solirubrobacteraceae bacterium | reverse complement strand
CCGCCGCCGCCGAGGCCCAGGCGGCCGAGCTCGCCCGGCTCGCCGCCGAAGCCCCGGCCGTTCCGGTCGCCGACCGCGGTGCCGACGCGCTCGCCCGCGACGCCGAGCGGGCCCGGCTCGCCATGGTCGAGTCGCTCGCCCGCGTCGAGGAGGTCGCCCGGGCCGACCCCGCCGCTCCGGCGGAGGCGGATGCGGCCCAGCGGCGGCGGTTCCCCCCCCGGCGCTGACCGGTCACCGGGCGAGGACGGTCAGCTCTCCCGACATCGTCGACGGGTGGATCGTGCAGTAGTAGCGCAGGCGCCCCGGCCTCGCCGGCACGTAGACGAAACGCCCGCCCGGGCGAAGATCGGGCGAGGAGATCGTCGTTCCGTCGACCGTCGTCACGTTGTGGCGGACCGCGTCGCGGTTGACCCACTCGACGCCCCGGCCGACGGTCGTCGTGACCGACCCCGGCCGGAAGGCGAGCCCCTCCATGATCACCGTGTGGGTGCCCGGGCCGGCGGTCGGCGCCGTGGTGGCCGGGGGCGGCGCCGTCTGCAGGTTGGTCGGGGCGTAGCCGCTCGAGCCGCAGCCGGCGAGGACCGCGGCGGCGAGGACGATGGCGACGGCGCGGGGCATCGGCGCCGATCTTGGCATGTCGGCAACCGGCGCATCTACACTCTCCGCCCCATGCCCCGGCATTTCATCAACGGGACCGAGCTCGCCAAGCATGAGCTCGAGCGCGTCGTCGAGCGGGCGATCGAGCTGAAGGCCGGCCCCCGGGCCTCGCCGACGCTCGACGGCCGGACGATCGCCCTGATCTTCGAGGCTCCGTCGACCCGCACGCGGATCACCTTCGAGGCGGGGATCGTCGAGCTCGGCGGCCATCCGATGGTGCTCCGCTCCGGCGAGCTCCAGCTCAGCCGCGGGGAGACAGTCCGCGACACCGCCCTCGTCCTCTCCCGCCACGTCGACGCGATCGGCATCCGCACCGGCTCCCACGAGATGGTCGAGGAGCTCGCGACCTACGCCACCGTCCCGGTGTTCAACATGCTCACCCCCCTCCACCACCCCTGCCAGGCCCTGGCCGACCTGATGACCCTACGCGAGACGTTCGGCCGGCTCGAGGGGCTCCGGCTGACCTACGTCGGCGACGGCAACAACGTCGCCCGGTCGCTGGCGATCATCGGCTCCCGCGCCGGGCTCGACGTGGTCGTCTCCTCCCCGCCCGGGTACGAGCTCGGCGACGAGGAGGCCGCCACCCGGGTCGCCGACCCCCGCGAGGCGGTGCGCGGCGCCCACGCCGTCTACGCCGACGTCTGGGTCTCGATGGGCGACGAGGAGACCGCCGATGCCCGGCGGGCGGCGCTCGAGCCCTACCGCATCGACGACGACCTCCTCGACCTGGCGGCCCCCGGCGCCGTCGCCCTCCACTGCCTCCCCGCCCACGTCGGCGAGGAGATCAGCGATTCCGTGCTCTACGGCGACCGCCAGCGGATCTGGGACCAGGCGGAGAACCGCCGCCACGCCCAGAAGGCGCTGCTCGAGCTGCTGCTCCCCGCCTGAGCCGGCCCGCCCGGTGGTGGGAACGCTGGCCACCACCACAGGCGAGGACCTCGCCGGCCCCGCAGCATCGATGCGAGCCCGAGGTGCGATGCTAGGAGGACGATGAACGCCCCGGACACCACGACCCGCGTATCGGTCGGCGACGAGCTCGAGCTCCAGGTCGACGCCCTCGCCTTCGGCGGCGCCGGGGTCGCCCGGACGCTCGGCGGCTACGTCGTCTTCGTCGACGGCGCCCTCCCCGGCGACCGCGTCCGCGCGCGGGTGCACAAGCGCAAGCGGGCCTACGCCCAGGCACGGACACTCGAGATCCTCGCGCCGAGCCCCGACCGCGTCGAGCCGGCGGCCGACCACCCGGGGGCTCCCTGGCAGGTGCTGAGCTATGCCCGCCAGCTCGAGATCAAGCAGGACCAGGTCCGCGAGGCGCTGGTGCGGATCGGCCACCTCGACGGCTTCGAGCTCGACCCGATCGTCCCCGCCGTCGCCGAGTGGCGCTACCGCAACAAGCTCGAGTACTCGTTCGGCCGCGGCCCGGCCGGCGCGTCGTCATCGAACGGGGAGCTCGTCTGCGGCTTCCACGAGCCCGGGTCGTGGGAGCGGATCGTCCACATCGAGGACTGCCTGCTCGCCTCCGAGAAGGGGAACCAGGCGCGCCGCGACGTGCTCGACTGGTGCCGGGCCGAGGGGCTCGAGCCGTTCGACCGCCGCAGCCACACCGGTCTCCTGCGCAACCTCGTCGTCCGCGAGGGGCGCCGGTCGGGACAGCTCCAGCTGCGCCTCGTCACCGGCCCGGGCGAGCTCGACGTCGAGTCGCTCGCTGCGGCCGTCCCCTGCCACGGGCTGCTCTGGACGCGGACCGACGCGATGGCCGAGACGACGGCCCGCGGGCAGACCGAGCTCGTCGCCGGCGAGCCCACCCTCGACGAGGAGGTCGGCGAGCTCAACCTGCGGATATCGGCCGAGGCATTCTTCCAGACCAACACCGAGATGGCCGACAAGCTCTACGCCCTGATCGCCCGCACGGCCGACCTCGCCGGCTGGGAGCGCGTCTACGACCTCTTCTGCGGGACCGGCGCCATCGCCCTGACGCTGGCGCCGCGCGCCGGCCAGGTGTTCGGCCTCGAGCTGATCCCCGAAGCGATCGCCGACGCGATCAAGAACGCCAAGCGCAACCTCATCGACAACGTCAACTTCTACGCCGGCGACGTCCGCCTCGCCATGCGCGAGCTCGTCGAGCAGGCCGGCCGGCCGGATGTCGTCGTCGTCGACCCGCCGCGGGCCGGACTCTCGGCCAAGGTCGTCCGCCGGATCATCGAGGCGTCGCCGCGGCGGATCGTCTACGTCTCGTGCAACCCGACCACCCTCGCGCCGAACGCCGCCCAGCTCGTCGAGGCCGGCTGGGTCCTGCGGCGGGTCAGCCCGGTCGACATGTTCCCGCAGACGCCGCACATCGAGTGCGTCGCCCTGCTCGAGCGCGGCCCCGGCTGACCGGGGGCGCCGGCGCCGGCCGCTAGCCGGGCGGCGCTGACTTCTTGAGCCAGTCGGTCAGCTCGGCCAGCGACTGCTTGACGGTCTGGCCGGCGTCCTTGAAGAACTCGCTAAAACGGTCGGCGTAGTGGGCGGCCGCCTCGGCGGCCTCCTCGCGCGGGCGCAGCGGCTCGCCGCGGCGCGCGTAGTCCCCGTCGACGATGCGGTCGTAGTGGCCCTCGCGCACCCAGGCCATCAGCTCGCCGACGCGCTTGACCGGGAGCGGGTGGGTGAGACCGAGGTCCATGGTCAGCCGCGACAGCCGGTCGAGGCCGCTGCCCTTCTCGCGGTGGTCGAGCGCCTGGCGCATGAACGCGTCGAGGTCGAGCCGCTCCGCCTCGGCACCGGCGGCCAGCGACATCAGCACCCGGCAGACGACGAGCGGGTCGCGGACGACGAGCGCCGCCGCCCGGTCGCACGAGAGCTCGGCGGCCCGCGACCACTCGAGCAGGGCGGCCCGGACCGGGAGCAGGCCGATCGGCAGGCGCATGCTCGCGCCCAGGGCGAGGAGGATCGTCAGGGCCGTGCGGTAGAGGACGTGGTCGGAGAGGACGTGGCCGGCCTCGTGGGCGAACACCGCCCGCAGCCGCTCGGCGTCGAGCAGGCGGACCATCTCCGACTGGACGACCACGATCGGCTTGCCGGCGCCGATCGTCATCGCGTTGGCGATCGGAAAGGCCGAGATGTAGAGGTCGGGAACCGGTTCGATGTCGAGCGTCACGTAGGCGCGACGGTGAGCCCGCCAGACGTCGGGGAGCTGGTCGTCGCCCAGCCGCACCGACGCCCCGAGCAGGGTCGAGCGCAGCGCCCGCTCGTAGCCGATCTCGATCAGCTTGCGGACGGCGACGTCGAGGTAGGGGATCGATCCGAGGGCGGCCGTCGCGGCGCGGTCGGCCGGATGCTCGTAGGCCTTCGAGGAGATGCCGGTCAGCTTGTAGCCGGCGGCCGGAAGCGCCATCAGCGCCTACGCTGCGGCTCGGCGGTGGTCGCGGTGGTCGCGCGCCGGTGCGTTCACCCGGCCAGTCTCGCAGGTCGAGCTCGCCCCCCGGCTCCAGGTAGGGTTAGGCGGGTGCTGGCGGCGACGATCAAGGACGGCTCGGTCAGCGTCGAGGAGCACCCCGATCCCGCCCCCGGCAAGGGCGAGGTGCTGATCCGGGTGCGCGCCGCCGGCCTCAACGGCGCCGACATGATGCAGCTCCGCGGGCGCTACCCGGCGCCGGCGGACGCGCCGGCCGACATACCCGGGCTCGAGGTGGCCGGCGAGGTCGTCGGTCTCGGGCCGGGCGCCGGGCGCTTCGCCGAGGGCGCGCGGGTGATGGGCATCGTCGGTGGCGGCGGCCAGGCCGAGCTCGCCGTCGTCCACCAGCGCCAGCTGATGGCCGTGCCCGAGCGCCTCGACTGGACGGAGGCCGGCGGCCTCCCCGAGGTCTTCACCACCGCCCACGACGCCCTCTTCACCCAGGCGGGCCTCGCGGCCGGCGACCGGCTGCTCGTCCACGGCGGCGCCGGCGGCGTCGGCACCGCGGCCGTCCAGCTCGGCGCGGCCACCGGCGCCCGGGTGACGGCCACCGTCCGCAACGAGGCGATGCGCGACGCGGTGACCGAGCTCGGCGCCCGGGTGATCGCCCCGGAGGAGTTCGGCGAGAGCGGCCCGTTCGACGTCATCCTCGAGCTGGTCGGCGCCCCCAACCTGGCCGCCAACGTCTCCGCCCTGGCCACCGAGGGCCGGATCACCGTCATCGGGATCGGCGCCGGAGCCAAGGCCGAGCTCAACCTGGCGGTGCTGATGTCCAAGCGCGGGCGCATCCAGGCGTCGACGCTCCGCGCCCGCCCGCTCGAGGAGAAGGCGCTCACCGCCCGGCGGCTCGAGCGCCACGTCCTGCCCCTGTTCGAAGCCGGGTCGCTCCGCGTCCTCGTGGCCGAGACGTTCCCCCTCGCCCGCGTGACCGACGCCTACGAGCGCTTCGCCGCCGGGGGCAAGCTCGGCAAGGTCATCCTGACGATGGGGTAGTCGCTCCAGATGTGTGACGGACCTCACAGACGGTCCGCACCGTCGCCTCTAGCCTTCGGCACAGGCTTTGTCAACACGTCGAGACGGAGGTGGGAAGTGATCTCTCTAACCGAAGCAGCAGGACACCCGGCCAGGTTCGCGAGCCTGCGTCCCCATCCGACCGGCTCGGCTCGGCCGAGCGCCTGCGGCACCGCCGAACCCGTCGATTCGGCGACCTACCAGGCCATGCTGGCCGACCTCGGACTGACCCCGGATCCGCGCCTCTGCGTTCCCGCCGTTCGTATCTGACGGCTGAGTGGTCTCGGTCGGATTTTTTTGACGACTGGCGAGTGGCTGGGCGTGATCTGACGAGCACGATGCCGGTCCGCGTCCTCGTGGCACGTGGGCGGGCGCCGGGAAGCGTCAAACGTGTCCAGACGCCGCCATAGGTCAAGGGATTTGCGAACGCGACCACTAAACGTCAGCGCGAGCGGCCGAGCAGCCGCTTCCACCAGGGCGGGCGGCGGGCCGGCTCGGCGGGCTCGGGCTCGGGCTCGGGCTCGGCGTCGCCCGCCGGCGGAGCGGCGGGTGCGGTCAGCGGAGGAGCTGCTGGGGCTGGAGTCTTGGCCAGGCGGGTGGCCTGCGGGTCGGGCGCCGGCGCGGGCGGGGTCGGCGGGATCGCCTCGACCGGCACCTTGCCCAGCCGCGTCGCCTGCTCGGCGCCGGCGGCCCTGATCGTCTCGGGGACCTGCCCGATCTTTGTGGGCGGAGACCCGGCGGCCTCGGCCGGCGGGAGTGGCTCGGCCGGCGGGAGCGGCTCGGCCGGCGGGGCCGGGGGTGGGTCGGCCGGCGTCCTGGCCAGCCGCCTGGCCTGGTCGGTGCCCGCCGCCCGGATCTCGTCGGGGACGCGTCCGATCCTCGTGGGGGGCGCCCCGAACGGCTCGGTCGGCTCGGCGGCCACGGGCGGCTGGGCCGGCTCGGCCGGGCGGGGCGGCTCGACGGCGGGCGGGCGGGTCGGCTGCGCCG
>JBPCNA010000077.1:0-6970 GCA_051001735.1 Solirubrobacteraceae bacterium | reverse complement strand
GGCGGGGCGTGATCTGGCGCCGCACGGTGGCCGCCGATGTGCTGGTGGCACATGGGCGGGCGCCGGGTGGCGCCAGGCGCGTCCAGACGCCGCCAGATGTCAAGGGATTTGCGAGACAGACCACTAGCCCCGGGGCGGTTCCCAACGGAGCTCGTCGGCGAGGACCGCGGTCGGCTCGAGCTCGAAATCCCCCCGGAGCGCCCCGCGGACGGCGATGTAGTCGGCGGCCGCGGCGATGTCGTGCATGCGGAAGATCTGCGCTCCGATTTCCAGGCCATGGCCGAGGGCGGCCAGCGAGCCGGCGAGCCGCTCACCCGGCCGGCGAGCGGTGAGGGCGCCGACGAAGTCCTTGCGCGACACGGCCATCAGCAGCGGCCGGCCGAGCTCGTGCAGCCGGCGTCCGGCGCGCAGCAGCTCGATCGTCTGCGCCGGCGTCTTGGCGAAGTCGGGCCCCGGGTCGACGATCAGCTGCTCGAAGGCCACCCCCCGCGACCGGGCCAGCTCGATCCGCTCGCCGAGGAACTCGAGCACGTCGGCGAGAATGTCCGGGTAGCGCGCCGGATCCTGGAGGCGCTGCTTGGGGCGCGCACGCGTGTGCATCACGATCAGCCCGGCACCGGTCTCCGCGCAGACGTCGGCGAGCTCGGGATCGCGGAGGCCGCTGACGTCGTTGACGAGCGCCGCCCCGGCGGCGATCGCCGCCGCCGCGACCACCGGCTTGTAGGTCTCGACCGAGACGATCGCGCCGAGCTCGCCGGCGACGCGCTCGATCAGCGGCACCACGCGCTCGATCTCCTCGGCCGTGTCGACCGGCGGACGGTTGGTGGTGGCCGACTCGCCGCCGATGTCGATGACCGTCGCTCCGTCGGCGATCAGCCGGCGCGCCAGGGCGACCCGCGCCTCGAGCGTCGGATAGAGGCCGGCGTCCGAGAAGGAGTCGAGCGTCGCGTTCACCACGCCCATCAGCCAGACCGACCGACCGAGCGCGACCGAGCGGTCGCCGGCCCGCAGCTCGAGCACCGGGCTCGCCGGCGGCCGCGGGTGGGGGTTCGAGCCCACGTCTCAGCCGACCGCGATCGTCCGGCGCGCGGCGCCGCGGTTGCCGACCCGGTCGAGGACGGTCACCCCGACGACGAAGCGCCCGCGATGGGCGTAGCGATGACGCGACCGCGCGCCGCTCCCCGCCGCCGAGCGGTCGCCGTAATCGATCACGACACGGGCGATCCCGGCCGGTGCCCGTGCGCCCACCGTGAAAGAGAGGATCGCCCCCGCCCGGTCCGACCCCGTCACCGCGACGGTCACGACCGGCGGCCGCGCGGCGATGGCCAGCGTCCGCTCGGCCGATGCCGTCTGCTGGCCGAGGCTGTCCTCTGCGACCACGTGCCAGCGGTGGACGCCGTCGCTCAGGGCGGCGGGCACGCGCAGGCTGGTGGCCGAGGTCGTGCCGACCGGCCTGGCGTCGAGGACCACGGTGTAGCTGATCGGGCTGAAGGCCCCTCGCGCGGCCGTCCACTGGAGCAGGGGGCGGGTGACGCGGCCGAAATGCTCGCTGGTCAGGCCGGCCAGCCCGCCCGGCGGATCGACGACCGCGGCCACGACGAGGCGGCGCGCGGCGGCGTCGCCCTGGAGGAAGGCCACGACGGCGTCGCCGTGGGCGTCGACCGCCGCGTCGAGTCCGCCCGGCGCGTAGACGGGGCCGTAGTCGGCGCGCGAGAGCGGGGCTGCGGCCGCCGGCGCACCGCCGTCGAAGAGTCGCGCTTCGAGCGTTCCCTGCTCGGTGGCGAAGGCGATCAGGCCCTGGCCCGTCCGCGAGACCGCCGCCACCGGCGCCGGTGCCGCCGCCGCGGCGACCTGGTTGGCCGGCTGGCCGGGACCGAAGCCGCCGGGCCCGATCGCCGACCCGATCACCGCGTGGGCGCCGTCGCGGGCGGTGGCCGCGAGTCCGTCGCCCGCGCCGTCGATGGCCAGGCTCGGCCCCGCGGCCCCGGGCTGGAGCCCGTCGAGCGGCTGCGGCGCGCCGAACTCCGACCCGACGAGCGGGCGCGCGAGCGCCCGTACGCCGGGCGTCCCGTCGGCGCCCGCGAACGCCTCGCGGAACGCCACCCAGGCGTAGCTCGAGTCGTCCTGGAGGCCGACCTCCGCGAGATCGGCCGATCCGCCGCTGAGCGAGCCGAGGTGGTCGACGGTCGCGTCGCGGACCACGCTGCCCACATGGAGGCCGTACACGCGCCGGGCGAGGACGTGGCTGCGCCCGTCGGCGCCGCCCTCGGCCCAGGCGACGAGGCCGGTGGCGTCGGCGGCCACGGCGATCCGCGCCCGCCGGAGCGGCCCGTCGCCGGCGCCGCTCCCGGTCTGCGGCTCGACGGCGTCGGGCAGGCCCGCGAACGTCGTCGCCGTCCGGTCGAGCCGGGCGGCGCGGAGTCCGCCGCCGGCGGCTCGGTAGGCGACGTAGGCGGTGCCGCTCGAGCCCATCGAGAGCGCCGGATCGCCCGCGCCGGCGGCGATCGCCTGCGGCGCGGTGAAGGCGGTCCTCGCCCCGGCCGGCCGCACCGCGGCCTCGAGCGTCCCGCCGCTGAGGAAGGCCACGGCAACCCGCCCGCCCCCGGAGGCGGCGATGACCGGCTGGGCGGCCGGTCCGCCGAGACCGGGGTCGACGCGAACCGGCGCCGACCAGGCTCCCCGGGTCAGCAGCGCGACGAAGACGTGCGCCACGCCGGCGTCGGCTCGCAGGTAGGCGACGGCGCCACCGCCGTCCGCCGCCATGCTCGCGCCGCCCAACCCGAGGACGTCGGGGCTCGGCCCGTCGAGCGGCTGCCCCGCGACGACGCCCGCGCGGGCCGGCGCGGCGGCGGCGACCGTGAGCAGCGCGGCCAGCGCCAGCTTTCCGTACGACGGCACGCGGGGACGGTAGCCGTTTCGCCCGCGGCGGCCGGAGGCGCTCACCCGCCGGCGCCGACGACGATGCCCTCGGCGCGCGCCTCCTCGCGGAAGCGCTCGACCTCGGCCGCCGCGCGCGCCGCGTCCCAACCGAGCTCGGCGGCGAGCGCCGCGGCGACGCGCCCGGCCGGGGCGTCGGTGAGCCCGCGCGCGGCGATCAGCCCGAGGCGCGTGCGGCGCAGCATCACGTCGCCGACCGTGAAGGCCTGCTCACGCCGGACGGCCTGGACGGCCTCGGCGAGGAGGTCGGGCTGGCCCGCGACGATCGGCTCGGCTAGCTCTGGGTGCTCGGCGGCGATCCGCAGGACCTCGGTCCCCGCGTAGCCGTAGCGGGCGGCCAGCGCCGCGTAGGAGGCGGGCGCGACTCCCGTCACCCGCGGGAGGTCGTCGGGGTCGATCGCCTGACCGAGGCTGATCTCGTGGGTGCGGCACGGGGCGTCGAGGACGTCGCGCAGGACGATCCGGTCGACGGTCATCTTGGCCATCCGCCGCCAGGTGGTGAGCTTCCCGCCGGTGATCGTGATCATTCCGCTCGAGGTCTCGTACAGCTCGGCCTTGCGCGAGATGTCGACCGACTTCTTGGCGTCGCCGGTCGAGATCAGCGGCCGCACACCGGCGTAGGCCCCGGTCGCGTCGCCCGGCCCGAGCGACGTCCCGAAGAAGCCGTTGACCGCGTCGAGCAGGTACTCGACGTCTTCGTCCGACGGGGCGATCCGGTCGAGCGGACCGTCGTAGTTGTTGTCGGTCGTCCCGATCAGCGCCCGCCCCATCCAGGGCAGCGCGAAGATCGTCCGCCCGCCGCCGGCCGGCACGATCGCCCCGGCCCGGAGCGCGAGGTCGTCCTGATCGAGCGTGATGTGGGTGCCCCGGCTCGGACGGATCTGGGGCACCTCGGCCTCGTCGCGGAGCTCGTCCGGCCGCAGCTGATCGGCCCAGACGCCGGTGGCGTTGACCACGTTCTGGGCGCGCACGACGAGCTCCTCGCCGCTGTCGCCGTCGCGGACGCGGACCCCGGCCGCGCGGCCGCCCGCCTCGACGAGCTCGGTCACCCGCAGGCGGTTGGCGAGGACCGCGCCGAAGCGCTCGGCCTCGCCGAGCACGGTCAGCACGAGGCGGACGTCGTCGGTCTGGCAGTCGTAGAAGAGGTAACCCGACGTCGGCTCCCGGCCGGCCAGGGCCGGGAGGAGCTCGACGACCTCGGGCCCGGTGATCATCCGGTGGCGCTCGGGGCTCCAGCTCGCGTCGAGGCCCCCGTCCTCCTCCTCCACGCCGCGCGGCCGCCGGCCGCGGCGGCCGCGCCGGCGCTCGACCGACATCACGTCGTAGAGGTTGAGGCCGACCCCGACCAGGCGGTCCGGGTGCGCCCCGTCGAAGGCGGCGACCACGAGCGGCAGCGGGCGGACGAGATGGGGCGCGAGCGCGACCATCAGCTGGCGCTCGAGCAGCGCCTCGCGGACGAGCCCGAGGTCGAAGTTCTGGAGGTAGCGCAGCCCGCCGTGGACGAGCTTGCTCGAGCGACTCGACGTCCCGGATGCGTAGTCGCGCTGCTCGACGAGGGCCACGCTGTAGCCGCGGGTCGCCGCGTCGAGCGCCACGCCGGCGCCGGTGATGCCGCCACCGACCACCACCACGTCGAAGCTCTCGCCGGCCAGCGCCTCGAGCGCCGCGGATCGGGCAATCACGCCCCCCAGTCTCCCAGAAGCCCCGAGGGCGGCGAGGCGGCTACATTGGGCCCCGACGACCGCCGTCAATGATGCCCTTCCCCGTCCCGACGATCGGCCGTTCCGGCCTATTCCGCGCCATCCTCGCGCTGCTCGCGATTATCGCGTCGGTCGCCGCTCCGGCCGTACTCGCCGCCCCGGCGGCCACCTTCACCGCGCCTGACGATCCGTCGGTCCCGGCCCTGATCTCGAGCCTCCGCGGATGCCTGAGCCGGCTCGCGCCGGCCGACCGGCGGCTCCTCACCCTCCGGTCCGGCCTCGGCGGCCACGCGCCGCGGCTGACCGCCGCCGTCGCCGCCGGGCTCGGAATCGCTCCGGCCGCCGCGAGCGCCGCCGAGGTCACCGCAATCCGCCGCCTCGAGGGGCAGCGACGCGCCGGGGCCTGCCAGCCGATGCCGACCGCGGCGGCGACGCATGCCGCCACGCCCGCCGCGCCGGCTCAGCCCAAGGCGCGCGCGAAACCCCCGACGAGCACCCCGACGAGGACCGCCGCGACGCCGCCGCCGGCGAGGGCCCCGGCGGCGTCGGGCAGCTCGACGACGGGGGTGCTCGAAGTCGTCATCCCCGGGCTCCTCGTGCTCGCCTTCTTCGCGGGGATCTCGATCGAGATGCTGCGCCACCGGCGCCCGTAGCCGCGCGCCACCCGGCGCGGCCACGCCCGGCGATCGAACGAGAAGCGGGTGGGTTCCTGGTCGAGCGCCCGAGCCGGCCGGTGACCGCCTCGAGGCCGTCGTCAAGGCCAATCCCGGGCGGCCGGCGGCCCGAGCGGCTCCGGCGGCGTCAGAGCTGCGTGAGCTCGGCGGTGATCTCGGCGACGCCGGACTTGGCGTCGGCGAAGAGCATCGAGGTCTTCGGGTCGTAGTACAGCTCGTTCTCGATCCCGGCGAAGCCGGGGTTCATCGAGCGCTTGATGACGATCACCGATTGGGAGTCCGAAACCTCGAGGATCGGCATCCCGTAGATCGGCGAGGACGCGGTGTTCTTGGCCGCCGGGTTGGTCACGTCGTTGGCGCCGATGACCAGCGAGACGTCGGTGCGGGAGAACTCCGGGTTGATGTCGTCCATCTCCCGCAGCTGCTCGTAGGGGACGTCGGCCTCGGCGAGGAGGACGTTCATGTGGCCCGGCATCCGGCCGGCCACCGGGTGGATCGCGTACTTGACCTCGACGCCGCGCTTCTCGAGCTCCTTGGCCAGCTCGCGGACGGCGTGCTGGGCCTGGGCCACCGCCATGCCGTAGCCGGGGACGATGACCACCAGGCGCGCGTAGTTGAGCTGGATCGCCGCGTCGGCGGGGCTCGTCGAGCGCACCGTCCCGGCGTGCTCGCCGGCCCCCGCGGCACCCTCGACCGCCCCGCCGCCGCCGAAGCCGCCGGCGACGATCGCCGGGATCGAGCGGTTCATCGCGTGGGCCATCAGGTTGGTCAGGATCGAACCCGACGCACCGACGATCATCCCGGCCACGATCAGCGCCGTGTTGTTGAGGGCGACGCCCGTGGCCGCCGCCGACAACCCGGTGAGCGCGTTCAGCAGCGAGATCACCACCGGCATGTCGGCGCCGCCGATCGGCAGCACGACGAAGTTGCCCAGCAGGCCGGCGAGGATGAGCATCAGCCCGAACAGGAGCTCCGAGCGGCTGCCCGCGGCGATTACCACCGCACAGGCCACCGCCCCCGCGAAGAGCAGGAAGTTGACCGGCTGCTGGAGGCGGCCCAGCGTGATCGGCCGCCCCGGGAGGAGCGCCTGGAGCTTGGCGAAGGCGATGTTCGACCCCCAGAAGGAGATCGAGCCGATGATCGCCGCGAACAGCGAGAAGATCGCCACGTAGAGGGGGATCGTGTCGAAGCCGCCCGGCTGGTAGGCGTAGCCCGCCGAGTTGCGGAACTCGGCCCAGGCCACCAGCGCCACCGCGCCGCCGCCGACCCCGTTGAACAGGGCGACCATCTGCGGCATCGCCGTCATCTTGACCTGGCGCGCCGCCGGTACTCCCACCGCCGTCCCGATCGCCACGCCGAGGGCGATCAGGCCCCAGTTGCCGATCTCCGGGGAGAGCAGGGTGGCGATCACCGCGATCGCCATGCCGACGGCGGCGATGCGGTTGCCCCGGACCGCCGTCCCCGGCCCGGTCAGGCCGGTCAGCCCGTAGATGAAGAGGGCGAAGGCGACGATGTAGAGGACCGCGATCAGGTTTGGGTCGTGGATGAAGGTCGCGGTGATCACTGCCCACCCTCCGCCGGCGGGGGCGCGAGCGGCGGGTCCTCGGCGTCGTCCACGGGCCCGGACGCCGCGGGGTTGCCCGCTCCGTCCGCCGCCCC
>JBPCNA010000076.1:0-7222 GCA_051001735.1 Solirubrobacteraceae bacterium | reverse complement strand
GTCCTCGAGCATGCGCTTGCGGCGGTCACCGAAGCCCGGTGCCTTGACCGCGACGCCCGTGAAGGTGCCGCGCAGCTTGTTCACCACGAACGTGGCGAGCGACTCACCCTCCACGTCCTCAGCGATCACCAGGATCGGGCGTCCCGACTGGATGACCTGCTCGAGCACCGGGAGCACGTCGCGGACGGAGCCGATCTTCTGGTTGGCGATGAGGATGTAGGGATCCTCGAGCACCGCCTCCATGCGGTCCTGGTCGGTGACCATGTAGGGCGAGAGGTAACCCTTGTCGAACTGCATGCCCTCGGTGAACTCGAGGTCCATGCCGAACGTCTGGCCCTCCTCGACGTTGACCACGCCGTCCTTGCCGACCTTCTCGATGGCGTCGGCGATCACGTCGCCGATGCCCTCGTCGCCGGCGGAGATCGTCGCCACGCGGGCGATCTGATCCTTGCCCGAGATCTCGGTTGCCTGCTCCTCGATCGCGGCGACGACCTGCTCGACGGCGACCTCGATGCCCTTCTTGAGCGACAGCGGGTTTGCGCCCGCCGCCACGTTCTTCAGGCCTTGGCGGACGATCGCCTGGGCCAGCACCGTTGCGGTGGTCGTGCCGTCGCCGGCAACGTCGTTGGTCGACGTTGCGACCTCGCGGACGAGCTGGGCGCCCTGATTCTGGAAGACGTCCTCGACCTCGATCTCACGAGCGATGGTCACGCCGTCGTTGGTGATGGTCGGGGCGCCGAACTTCTTGTCGAGCACGACGTAGCGGCCCTTCGGGCCGAGCGTCACCTTGACAGCGTTGGCCACGGCGTCAACGCCGGCCTCGAGGCACTTGCGGGCCTCTTCGCTGTACTTCAGTTCCTTGTGAGCCATATCGTCTCCTGGGATAAGGGGGGGCGGGCGCGATCAATCACCCGTACTGCTGCCGACTCTTGGGTCCTCTAGGACTCGAAGCGAGCGAGCACGTCGGACTCGCGCAGGACGAGAAGGTCCTCGCCCTCGTAGGGGATCTCGGTGCCTCCGTACTTGCTGTAGAGGACGACGTCGCCCTCGGACACGTCGAGCGGGATGCGCTTGCCTTCGTCGTCGAGCTTGCCGTCGCCGACGGCGAGGACCTTGCCCTTCTGGGGCTTTTCCTTGGCCGTGTCGGGAAGGACGAGACCACTCGCGGTCGTCGCCTCTTCGTCAATGGCCCGCACGATCAGGCGATCGCCCAGGGGCTTGAGTTTCATGTTGAGACCTCCACTGAAGGGAATGAGCTTGCGTCGATCCGTAGCGATCGGAAGGGACATTGGCACTCTCGGACCCCGAGTGCCAGCCCGTAACCAGAAGGATACCAGTCGCCCCGCCGCGGTCAAGTCCCTTGTTGGCACTCTCGTGGCGAGAGTGCCAAGGCCGGCCGATCGGGTCGGACCCCGCGCGGCTGCCGCCCTCCCCGCGGCAACCCGGCCCGGCTCCGAAAGAAGACGATGGGGACCGGCCGGCCGCCGCCGGCCCTGCCACTCCGTCAGTTCTGAGCGCCGCCGAACCCCTTGATCGCTTCGGTCATTCCCGCCGGCTTGTCGACGATCTGCGAGAAGCGGACGACCGTGACGGTGTCCTCGGTCGAGACGTCCCGCCCGTAGATCTGCTCGAGGAAGTGGACGAGCTCCTCGTGGCGGCGGAACTCCGGGTTGTCGTGCTCGATGTCGCGGGGCGAGAGCTCGCGCAGGCGCATCACCTCGACCTGGTCGATCACCGCGTCGAAGACCTTCTCCCGCGGCGAGTGCTGGTAGCCGATGGTGACGATGACCGCCTCGTTCTTGCGGTACTTGTGCGACTTGTCGCCCAGGCGGATGGTCGCCGTCTTGCGGCCCCGCTTGAGCTGGTCGGCGAAGATCGTCGAGTAGAAGTTGAGAACCTGCACGGGGGTGGAGGCTATCGATCCGGCGACGAGAGCGATAGTGCGCGGAGCACCATCTCCCGCTCGCCCTGGTAGCTGAGCGCCTTCGAAGCCTCGCTCAACCCCATCCAGCGCGCCTCCTCGACCTCGTCGTCGTGGTCGGCCGGATCGCCGGCCCGGTAGCGGAAGAGGTAGAAGGCGACCCGCTTGGGGACGGCCCGGCCCCGCCGGCGGTACCAGTAGCGCACGTCGCCCAGGTGGGAGATCAGGTCGGCCTCGACGCCGCCCTCCTCGCGCACCTCGCGCGTCGCCGCCTCCTCCGGCGTCTCGGCGTCGTCGAGGTGGCCCTTGGGCAGGGCGAGCACCCGGCGGCCGTCGGCGGCCCGCCGCGTCGGGACGATCACGAGGACCTCGCCGCCGTCGCGGAGGACCACGCCCCCGGCGGAGAACTCCTCGCTGCCGCTCAGAAGATGTACCGGTTGAGGGCCTGCGGCTGGTGGACGATCAGCTTCCCCCGACCCTGGGTGATCACCCCAGCCCGCTCGAGCACGGCGAGAAAGCGGCTGGCCGACTCGCGCGAGGACCCGGCCAGCTGGGCCACGTCGGCCTGGGTGGCGACCACGAGCACGTCGCCCTCCACGGCCCCCGCCGGCCGCGCCTCCTCGACGAGCTGGCTGACCACCGTGGCCACCCGGCTCTGGACCGTCTGGAACGACTGGCGCGACAGGCGCTCGTTGGTCTCGCGCAGGCGCCGCCCGAGCGCGATCACCAGGCGGATCGCCATCTGGTGGTGGGCACCGAGGAGGCGGCGCATGTCGCCGCCGAGGATGGCGATCACGTGCATCGCGCTCGTCGCCTCGATCGTCGCCGACCGGCTCTCGTTCTCGAACATGGCGAGCTCGCCGAAGATGTCGCCCGGGCCGAAGTTGGCCAGGGTGATCGTCCGCCCGTCGGCGTGGGCGCGCACCGCCCGGGCGTGGCCGTCCCGGACGATGTAGCAGGTGTCGCTGGCGTCGCCCTCGCGGAAGACGACTTCGGACGGCGCGAAGGAACGAGGGACCGAAACCTCGGCGATCCGCTGGAGATCCTCGGACGAGAGCGTCTCGAAGACCGGCACCGTGGCCAGGAGCCTCAACGTCTGGTTGGCGTCCCCGGAAGCCATAAGAGGCATTCCACACCATCCAGGCGGCCCGCGCGAACCGGCTCGACGCCGGGAGCTCCCCGCTATCGTGAGGGCGGTGCCGATGACGCCCAAGCTCCTCGCCGCCGGGCTGCTCCTCCTGCTCGCGGCCGCGCCGGCCCACGGCGCCGCGGCCAAGCCCAAGGCGCCGACGCCGGTCACCTCGCGCCACCTCTGGGCCACCGTCGACGTCTGCAACACGAAGGCGCTCCCCCGGGTGGTCGGGATCCGCGCGTCGATCCCCGGGACCGGCCTGCCCAACGAGGAGATGTTCATGCGCTTCGAGGTCGAGTACCAGGCCGGGAGCGCGTGGAAGATGATCCCCAAGGCCGACACCGGCTTCCGCGACGTCGGCTCGGCGATCTACAAGGCCCGCCAGGCCGGCCAGTACTTCACGATCCCGCTCGCCCCGCCCGGTTCGGCTCCTGCGCCGGGCGCGCCGGCCGCCAGCACCCAGTTCGTCCTCCGTGGCCGCGTGATGTTCCAGTGGCGGCGCCGGGGCCACGCCGTGCTCCGGGCGACCCGCACCACCACCGCCGGGCATCTCTCGACCGCCGGGGCCGACCCGGCGGGCTACAGCGCCGCCGCTTGCGCCCTGCCGATCGCCTGAGCCGGCCTGGATCCAGGCTCAGGCGACGGCGAACAGGCGGGGATCGTTGGTGATCACGCCGGTCACCCCGAGCCCGCGCAGGCGCCCGATCTCCGGCGCGTCGTCCACCGTCCAGACGTAGAGCTCGCCTCCGGCGGCGGCGATCGCCGCCACCAGCGCCGGGCTGACCAGGCGCCAGTGGGCCATGATCGCGTCGAAGCGGCCGGCGGCGATCGCCCGGGCCGCCCACCAGGGGAGCGCCGCCCGGTAGGCGACCCCGATGGCCACGGCGAGGCCGCGGGTCCGCCGGTCGGCCGTGTAGTCCTTGCGCACCCGCGGCACCGACAGCCCGATCCGCACCGACGGCTCGGCCCCGCGGATCAGGTCGAGGCTCGCGAGGTACATCGAGCTGATCAGCACCCGGTCGAGCAGGCCGGCCTCCCGCAGCGCGAGGATCGTCCGCAGCTCGTAGCCGGGGAGCTTGAGGTCGACGTCGAACAGCACGTCGCCGAACGGCTCGGTCCCCAGATGAGCCAGCGCCTCGCCGAGCGTCGGCGCCCCGGCGACGGCCGAGTAGTCGTGGGCGACGAGCAGGTCGCCGGTCCCGTCGACGTTCGCGCTCAGCACGTCGAACTCGATCATCTCGACCCCGGCGGCCAGGGCGGCGTCGAAGCTGGCCGGCGTGTTGCCGGCGACGATCCCGTCGGCGCCCTTGTGGCCGACCCGCAGCAGGGCCGTCACGTCTGGCACCCGGGGCACCAGTAGGTGATGCGGTTGTCGTCGCCCTGGCCGCGCCCGCGGATCGTCGCCCCGCAGCGTCCGCACGCCTCGCCCCGGCGGCCGTAGACCGCCCGCGGCCTGGCCTCGTGGCCGTCGCGGGCCGAGACCGCCATCCGCTCCCGGGCGCTGGCCACGATCGCCCGGGCCTCGGCGTCGGTCGTCCGCGCGACCGGACGCCACGGGTCGACCCCGGCGGCGAAGCACGACTCGGCCTTCCAGACGTTGCCGATCCCGGCCACCGTCCGCTGGTCGAGCAGGGCGTCGCCGATCGGCCGGGTCGGGTCGTCCTCGCGCAGCCGTCCGAGGAACCTCCGGTCGTCGAAGTCCTCGCCGAGCACGTCGGGGCCGAGGCCGGCCAGCCGCTGGTCGAAGCGAGTCCGCGAGTCGGTCAGCAGCTCGAGCACCGGTCCGTCGAACTGGACGACGACGTGGCCGCCGGCGTGGATGGCCAGCCACGCCCTCCGCGGGCTCCTGCGCCAGGCTCGGCCCGCCTCGTACACGGCCCACGAGCCCGACATCCGCAGGTGCGAATGGATCGTCAAACCTCCGTCGAAGCGCAGGAAGAGGTGCTTGCCGTGGGCGTCCACCGACCGGACGCGGCGACCCGCCAGCCGCGCCGGCCACGCCCCGCCGCCGCTGCGGGGGGACGGGACGGCGATACTCTCGGGCACCCGGCCCTCGAGGACCGGGCGGATCCGGTTGGCCGCGTAGTGGATGGTGTCGCCTTCGGGCATGGGTGGGAAGGGATGGGGCGAGGACGCCGGCTGAGCTGCCTACAGGGTACGGGGGCGCTCCGTTGCCCCTTAGTGCTGCCCGCCGGAAGTTCGGTGGTGATCAGGCGGCGAGCGTGAGCGGCTGGGCGTTCTGGCGTGCGTCGAGGCGGTCGAGGAGGTTCGCGAGCTTGTCGCGGGTGAACGTCCAGTCGAACGGCTCGGCGATCTCGTTGTAGCGACGCTCGAAGTCGTTGAGGGCGCGCGCGAGCTCGGCGGTGCTGGCGAAGTCGTTGGGGGCAAGCAGTTTGCGCTGGATGATCGAGTGGTAGATCTCGACTTGGTTGAGCCAGCTCGCGTGGACTGGAAGATGGACGAGGATCAGCGTTGGCCAGCGACCCTGGAGGCGCTTGATCGAGGCTTTCCCGCGGTGGTCAGAGCCGTTGTCGACGATCCAGAACACGCGCCTGGCGCTGGCGTAGGGCTCTTTGGTCATGACCTGCGAGACGAGGCGGTCGAACGCGGCGATCCCGCCTTTTGGTTCACTGCGGCCGTGGACGGCGCCGCGGTGGACGTCCCATGCGTCGAAGTAGCACAGGGCGCCCATCCGTTCGTACTCATGCTCGACGCGCTGGGGGCGCCCTGGGGCGGGCGGCAGGCTCTCGTGGATGCGCTTGCGCGCCTGGATCGACGGTTTCGCGTCAGCGCTGATCACGCAGTCGCCGGGCTCAAGCAGCTTCCCTTCCCAGCGACCGGCGTAGAGATCGAGCACCCGCCCGGCCTTCTCCAGAAACAGCGGGTCGCGCGGGAAGATCCACGATTTGTACTGCCAGGGCCGGATCGCGTCCTCAGACAGCCAGCGCCCGATCGTGGACGCTGACGCTTCGCTGACGGCGCGCTCAACGACGAAACGGTGCAGTTCAGCGCGACTGAAGCGCGATAGCGGAACGTCCTGGGTCTTTGGCAACTCGCACGCGATCGCCTTGACCTGCGCGACCTCCTCCGGGGGGAAAACGGCGCGGGGCACCCGCGCGCTTGAGATCGCTCAACCCCTCGACACGCCGCTCAGAGAACCGTCTTCGCCACTTCGCGACGACCCCCGGCGTCGTGTCCAACCGCCCAGCGATCTCCCTATTGAGCAGCCCGTCGGCCGCATACAACACGATCCGCGCCCGCTGAACCTCCCTGAACGGCGCCGTCAGCCGCCCCGACCGGGCCTCAAGCTCGCGGCGCTCCTCGCCGCTCAGCACGATCGGATGGTGAGCAACCCGCGGCATATCCACCAATTTCGCCGCCAGCTACATAATCCCTTCCGCGTATCCACACGAACTTCCGGCCGCCAGCACTTAGGCGCTCAGCGTCAGCCGCCGCGGCCCGGCCCGAAACCCGAGCTCGATCAGCAGCGCCTCGAGCGGCGAGCCGATCACCGCCGCGCCGTCGACCCGCTCGAGGTCGAGCTTTCCGACCCGGCCGGCCCGAACCGCCGCGGCCAACGCGCTCAGCCCGGGCGCCGGATCCTCGACGTAGGTCTGCAGGCCCCGCCCCCCGGCCTCGACGTAGAGGGCGAGCTCGGCCCCGACGAGCACGACGTGGGCGCCGGCGACCCGGGCCGGCCGCCGCCGGTCGTCGGCTTGCGCCCGCGGCCAGGGCAGCGCCGCCCCGTAGGGCTGGGCCGGGTCGGTCGCGGCGAGGACGAGCGGGCTGACCGCCTCTAGGTTGCGCTCGGCGCGCAGCCGCTCGACCGCCCCCGGCAGGGCGAACTGGGCGCCGCCGAGGCCCTCGATGAAGTAGCCCCGCCGGCAGAGGCCGAGCGTCTCGAGGCCGGCCAGCGACTCGTAGAGGGCGGCGAACCCGCCCGTCACCCCCTCGGCGAGCACGAGCTCCCGGGTGAGGATCCCGTAGCGCTCGAGGAGCAGTTCGGCCAGGGTCCGCCGCCGGGCCGCCGGGTCGGGGGCCGGGGCGAACAGCGACGCCGTCAGCGACCAGCGCCCCTGTACCTGCGGGCGCGCGGACCGGCGCGTCGACGGGGCGAAGCGCCGCCCCGAGCGCGAGAAGCGCCCGGCTGCGGCGGCGCTCGCCGCGGC
>JBPCNA010000075.1:0-18462 GCA_051001735.1 Solirubrobacteraceae bacterium | reverse complement strand
TCGACTACGCAATACGAGCCGGCCGCCAGGCGACCAGCCAGTCTTCCTACGGCTAGGCGGAGGCGCTTTTCGCTCGCGCGCTTACCGGGTTCGCGCCCGGCCGGGCGGGCGAGCGCATCGCCCTGCTCCAGTGCCTCGGCGAGGCGCAGCTGCGCGGCGGCGATGCCGAGGCGGCCCGCCGCACCCTGCTCGAGGCCGCCGCCGCCGCCCGGCGGCACGGCCAGGCGGAGGCCCTGGCCCGGGCCACCCTGGGCTGCGGCATCTGGGGCCTCAGCTTCGGCGTCGACGTCGTCCTCGTCGACCTCGCCGAAGAGGCGATCGCCGGTCTCGAGGACGGCGGGAGCCCGCGCCTGCTCGCCGAGCTCAAGGGCCTCCTGGCCGCAGCCCTCTACTTCGCCGGTCCGCAGGCCGAGCGACGCGAACGGCTCTCGGCCGAGGCCGTCGCGCTCGCCCGGGCCGAATACACCCGGACGGGCGACCGGGAGGCGGCGGCCAGCCTCGCCTACGTCCTCGGTCGCGCCCTCCTGGCCACGTGGGGGCCCGAGTCGGCCGAGCAGGATCTCGACTGCGCCGAGCTGCTCGAGCTCTGCCGGCAGCTGGGGCACGGGGAGCTCGAGTTGCTGGCCCGCAACTGGCGGACCACCGGGCTGCTCGAGCTCGGCGACTTCGCCGGCGTCGAGCGCGAGCTCGCCCGCGTCGAGCACATGGCGATCGAGTTGCGCCAGCCGCGGGCGATGATCTACGTGCCGCTCCACCGCGCGATGACCGCCGTGGCCAGGGGCCGCCTCGACGAGGCGGAGGCGCTGAACGCCGAGTCCCGCAAGATCGGCGCCCGCCTGGCCAAGGCGGGCAGCGAGCTCGCCGCCGCCGCCCAGCTGGTGGTCATCCGCATGCTGCAGGGACGCCTGCCGGAGATCGAGCCGGCGCTCCGCGCGCTCGCCGACACCCACCCGACGATGATCACCCTGCGATGCGCGATCGTCGTGATGCTGCTCCAGTCCGGCGAGGTGGCGCGGGCCCGGGCAGACTTCGACGCGATCCTGGCCGCCGGGCCGGCCGCCCTCCCGCGCGACAACACCCACATCGTCGCGCTCGCCCTGCTCGCCGACGCCGCCCGGGCGCTCGGCGACGAAACGCGCGCCCGGGCGCTCCACGGCGCCCTCGAGCGCTACGCGGGCCGTTGGGTGGTCTCCCCCACGGCGGCGGCGCTCTGGCCGGTCGACCGCTCGCTCGGCGTCCTCGCCGCGACGTTCGGCGACACCGACCTCGCCCTCTCGCACCTGGCCGTCGCCCGGGCTCTCGGCGAGGCGGCCGACGCCCGCCCGACGCTCGGCCTCGTCGCCCTCGACGAGGCCCGCGTCCTCGCGCTCCGCGGCGACCCGGGCGCAGGCGACCACGCCCGGCGGGCCCGGGTGCTCGCCGAGGAGCTCGGCATGCGCGAGGTCGCCGACGCCGCCCGGGCGCTCGAGGCGGCGTGACCGCCCCGAGCCCCCCGCCGGCTACATCCCGCTAGGTTGCGGGCACTCGATCACGCCCCGACCACGAACCCAACCCCAGGAGAGAATCGGTGCCAACAGCGAGATCCGTGAAGGTGCTGTCCGTCGTGCTCGTCATGGCCGCCGCCGGCTGCGGCGGCAGTTCGTCGCCGGCCGGCAAGGCGGCCGGCCCGACGCTCGGCACCCCGAACTCGCCGGAGGTCACCGCGCTCCTGCGCAAGACGTTCGGCCCGAACGGCAAGGCGACGTCGGGCAACATCAGCGGCATCATCGACATCACCGTCAAGGGACTCCCGCGCTACCGGGATCCGATCCAGATCAGCGTGGTCGGGCCGTTCACCGCCGTCGGCGGTACGCCGGAGGGCATGTTCGATCTGTCGCTCGGGCTCCGCGGCGGGATTCTCGGCGGGAACCTCTACCTCAAGGGCAACGATGCGTACATCGGCCTCGGCTCGACGGCCTTCAAGATTCCCCCGTCGATCGCCGCGCCCATGCGCGCGCCGCTCGCGCAGCACGGCAACGCGCTCGGCGCGATTCTTGCCGTCTTCCACGTCGCGCCCGCTCACTGGGCGAAGAACCCGCGGATCGTCGGCGCCGCCCAGGTCGGCGGGATCGACACGACCCACGCCACGGCGGAGATCGACACGCGGGCGTTCCTGCGCGACGTCGCCTCGCTCGCGGACCTGCTGACGTCGCTCGGAATCACCGATATCAGCGGCCTCCCGCGATCGATCGACAGCGCGGCGCGCGCCGCGCTGGCGCGGTCGGTGAAGACCGCCACCGGCGACGTCTACACCGGCGCCGAGGACCACGTCCTGCGCCGGGCGCAGCTCAACATGCTGATCGAGCCGTCGGCCCGGGACCGCAGGACGCTCGGCGGCTTTACGAGCATCAAGGTCTCGGGCACGCTCGACGTCACCGACATCGGCACACCGCAGAAGGTCACGCTGCCGGCGAGCCGCGGTTCCTACGCGCAACTGCAGACCACGCTCAACATCCTCGGCAAGTCGGTCAGGTAGTGGCCGGTCGCGCGAAATCGGCACAGCCGGCGTTGGCGGTCGCCGCCATCAACATGCACTTCGGGGACCGCCATGCCGTGCGCGATGTGAGCTTCGAGGTCGCGCGCGGCGAGCTGCTGGCGATCATCGGCCCGAACGGAGCCGGCAAGACGACGCTGCTGTCGATCCTCGCCGGCATCCGCGCGGCGGACAGCGGCACCTTCGAGCAGCCCGCGGCGGCGACCGCGCGGATCGGCTGGGTGCCGCAGCAGGCCGCCGTCTACTCGAAGCTCACGGTCGCGCAGAACCTGCGGCTGTTCGCGCGCCTTGAGCAGGTGGCCGATCCCGAGGCGACGGTCGAGCGGATGCTCCTACAGACCGCCCTCGGCGAGCGGCGCGACGACGAGCTCGGGCGGCTGTCGGGCGGCAACCGCCAGCGCGTCAACATCGCGGTCGGGCTGCTCGCCGACCCGCCGGTGCTGCTGCTCGACGAGCCCTCCGGGGCGCTCGACCCGCGCCAACGAGAGCGTCTCTGGAGCTTCATCGCGACGCTCACCGAGCAGGGCACCGCGGTGATCTTCGCGACGCACGACATCGCCGAGGCCGAGCGCCACGCCGACCGCATCCTCATCCTCGCCGACGGCGAGACGCTGTTCGACGGCACCGCGCCGGAGCTCAAGGCCGCCGCCACCGGCGGGGACGACCTCGAGCAGGCGTTCGTCGCCTTCCTGCGCGCGAAAGGACACTGAAACCGGATGCGCTGGATGCTGCTCAAGGACCTGCAGATCCTGCGCCGCTCCAAGCTGCTCGTCGGGCTGCTGATCGTCTACCCGGTCGCGGTCGCACTGCTGATCGGCTTCGCGCTCTCCAGCGGCCCGAAGAAGCCGACCCTGGCGTTTTTCAACAAGATCCCGCCCAGCCAGCGGACGATCAAGCTCGGCGGCAGGTCGATCGACATCAACACCTACACCAACAAGCTGTTGCGCTCCGTCGATCGGATCGACGTCGAGAACCGCGAGCAGGCCGTTGCGCTCGTCCGCTCCGGCCGGGCCCTCGCCGGACTGATCATCCCGCCGGACTTCACGACGCGGCTCTCCAACGGGGGCTTCGACTCGGCGAGCGTCGAGGTGATCTACAACGGCGACGCGCTCAAGCAGTCCTACGTGCGCTCGACGATCGAGTCAAAGCTCGCCGAAGCCGACGCGGCCCTCGCGCGGCAGATCACCGAGGTCGCCGGCGGTTACATCAACACGATCGCCAACGGCGGCAGCATCAACGTCGCCGGATCGAACTTCAACCTCATCGGCCTGGGCAAGGCCACGACCCTCCTCACCTCCGCGCTCAAGCTGTCCGGCGGCAACACCGCCCTCCAGCGGACGATCACGCCCGTTCTCGAATTCGCCACGATCGGCGTCGCCAACGTGGGCCGCTTCAAGGACGTGCTGCGTACGGTCGAGCGGCCGGTGCAGACCCAGGAGACGGTGGTCAGCGGCCGCCGCACGCCGCTGGACACGTTCGCCGTCGCGCTCGCCGTGGCCGTCTCGCTGATGTTCGTCTGCGTCCTGCTCGCATCGGGGCTGCTCGCCCTCGAACGCGAGGAGAACACCTTCTCGCGGCTCACGCGCGGCCTCGTCCCCGGCTGGCTGCTGCTCACCGGCAAGGTCGTCCTCGCCGCCGCCTGCGCCTTCGTCGTCGCGTTCGTCATGCTCCTCGGGATCAGCGCGTTCGTGCCGCTCGACTACGGCCGTCTCGGACTCTGGATCGTCGCGCTGGCCGGCAGCTCGCTCGCGTTCGCGACGCTCGGCGTGGCGATCGGCTCGCTCGCGCGAGAGGTCCGGGCCGCCTCGCTGCTCGCGCTCATGCTCGCGCTCCCGCTCGCGTTCCTCGCGCTCGTCCCCAGCGGCGGCGTCTCGCCGCTGCTCTACGACGTGATCCGCGTCATCTCGGCCGTCTTCCCCTTCAAGCCCGCGCTCGACGCGATCGACGCCGCGGTCAACAACAGCGGCGAGAGCCTCGCGCTCTCGCTCGGGCACCTCGCCGGCCTCGTCGCCGTCTTCGGCGCCGCCGCCTGGGCCGGCCTGCGCCGCTTCGCGTTCTCCTGAGCGCCCCCGCGATCAGCCGGCCGCGAGCAGCCGCAGGGCGCCGAGGCCGGGCACGAACAGATAGTGGCCGCCGCGCGTGGTGACGAAGCGCCGGCCGGGGGTGATGAACCGCGGCGGGCTCCCCTGGATCGTCATCTTGGCGTCCGCGTCGTCCTCGCCGAGCAGGAAGTCCCGGTCGTCCCCCAGACCGAACGCCGCCCCGTCGCCGAGCCAGACGTGCTGGACGAACTCGAACTGCCGGGCGATCGACGCGTTCAGGCAGACGAAGACGAGGCCCCGGTCGCCGTCGCCGGTGCCCGCCCCGTAGGCCATGCCCCGGCGGATGATGCGGTGGCGCTTGGTCCGCTCCGTGCTCCACCCGAGCGCGTCGCGTGGGTTGGCCCGGCGGACGTGCGCCCCCAGCGGGCAGCGGAGGCCGTGCGGGTCGTCGCGGTAGACGAAGTCGTTGTCGGGGTCGGTCGGGCCGGTGGCGCCCAGCGGCGGGCGCATCAGCGAGCTCCCGTCTCTCCGGCGCCCGACGATCTGGGCGCCGAGCCGCTCAGCCGCCTCCTGGTCGCCGCCCGCCGTCTCGAGCAGCCACTCGGCCCAGCGTCGCGTGTCCTGGGCCAGCTTGCGCCAGACCATGAAGGTGCCGTTGCGGAGCACCTCGGGCCGGTCGCCGTAGACGATCCCGTCCTCGTCGAGGTGGCCGAGGACGAACTCCCCCAGGCGGACCGGCCGCCAGCCGAGGCGGTCGCGCACGCCCTCGCCCCGCGGCGAGCGGCCCGACCCCTCGACCGCCGGCTGGGAGAACCCGTCGCGAAAGCCGAAATGCTCGCCCGCGTCGGCCCGGGCGTCGGTGGCCTGATTGAGCACCACCGTCAAACCGTTGCGGCCGGCGATCTCGTCCGCGAGTGCCGCCGCCGCCCGGTCGCGCTCCCCGGGACGCGGGGCGTAGAGGGTGAGGAGGATGTGGGCCTCCCCGTCGCGGAGGCCCTCCTCCCACTCCGACGGCGCGCTCGGGCCGCGGTCCCCGAGCACCGACTCGGCCCTCGCCTCCATGCCGGCCTCGAACTCCGGCGGGAATGCCTCGAGCCATTCCGGCGCCCGCGCGACCGCCGCGAGCCCCGGGTAGGTGAGGGCGACGTTCAGCGTCGCGCTCGGCCGGTGACCGCGGGGCCACGGCGCCGCCGTCGTGATGCGGGGGGTCACGTCGCGCAGCAGGCAGCGTGCCGCCGCGCCGGCCCCCGGCGCGACGGCGACGAACAGATGGGCCGCGTGGCCGAGCGTGTAGCCGCGCAGGATGTTTCCCTGGACGTCGTGCACCGGGGCCGTCACCGCCGGAACTCCTCGCGGAACGCGTGGGCCAGCCCGACCGGGTCGAGCCCAGCCGCGCGGATGGCGAAGCGTTGGAGCTGGGTCCGCCGGCGGACCGCCGCGTTGACCTCCGCGACCGTGCTCCCCGCCCACACCGCCAGCTTGTAGGGCGCGCACCGGGCATGTGCCTCGAGGTACGCGAGCAGGCGCTCCGGCGCCGAGGCTGCGTCGGGATCGCAGAATGCCCAGATCGCGCGTGCCGCCGGTTGGGCGGCGAGCTCACCGAGGTAGTCGGCCCGGTCCCCGTCGAACCAGCTCGAGAAGAACAGCTGGTGGCCGTCGAGGGGCAGCACGACAAAGCGCGCGAAGTGTGTCGGGCGGCTGATCGCCCCGAGCGGCCCGTTGGACTCGTCGAGCGCACGCAGATGTTCCCGTAAATCATCGTCGCGGCCGGGGGCGACGGTCGTGACGACGACGACGTCGCCCATCAGAGGTTCTCCTGGATCCCGGCGAGGAACTCGTCCCACCGCTCGGCGAAGTCGAGCGGTGCGAGGCCGGCGGTGTCACGCATGAATGCCTCGACGCGCCGATCGACCTCGAGCGCGCTCACCACGATGCCCGTCGTCGCCCCGTCCAGGTACCCGGTGTGAAAATGGTCGGCCTTGCAGTCGTTCTCAGCGACGAAGGCGAGCAGGCCCGTGGCCGGAAGCGGTCCCGGAAAGCCGGCCGTCCCGCCCCAGATCGCCCGCCACTGCCACGGCATGATCATCGCGAAATCGGGGATGTAGCTCTCCGGATCGCCCGACCAGTTGGTCTCGAACACGAGCGCCGGAGGCTGCCCTGGGCGGTCGAGCAGCGTCCACCGGCCGAAGGCGATGACACGCATCTTGATCAATGCCGCCACGAGGAGGTTCGTCCGCGAACCGAAGGCGAACACCATCCTCAGCCACATGGCCCACGCCCGCGAGGACACGGGTGTCAGGGCGGTGACCGCGTGCCACCGGCCCATGCGGGAACCTTCCACCCCCGTGACTCTAGTGCAGCGTTCCGGAAGTCCCTCGTCCGTCTGGCGGGCGGCTGTCATCTAAAGTTCTAGACCGATGGCCACGACAGATACAGAAGAATTCGACGCGATCGTCATAGGGTCGGGATTCGGCGGCTCGGTCAGTGCGTCGCGACTCGCCCGCGCCGGCCTCGAGGTGGTGGTGCTCGAACGCGGTGCGCCCTATCCCCCGGGCTCGTTCGCGCGCACGCCGCGGCAGATGGGGACAAACTTCTGGGATCCCGATGCGGGACTCCACGGCCTGTTCGAAATCTGGTCGTTCGCCCAGGTCAACGCGATCGTCTCGAGCGGGCTCGGCGGGGGTTCGCTGATATACGCGAACGTCCTCCTGCGCAAGCCGGCGGACACGTTCAAAGAAAGGGCGCTGCCCGACGGCACGGTCGAGTCCTGGCCGCTCGGCCCGACCGCGCTCGAGCCCCACTACGCGGCCGTGCTCGATGTGCTGCGCCCCGAGCGGCTGCCCGAGAGCGAACCGTACGCCTCGCTCCCGAAGACGCGCGAGTTCACCCGGGCGGCGACGGCGGCCGGCTTCGACGTCGAGCGGCCGCCGCTCGCCATTCGCTTCACCGCCGGCGACGGCGTCGCCGAGCCCGGCGTTCCGCTGGTCGAGGAGGCCAACCTCCACCACCGGCCGCGGCTGACCTGCCGCCTGATCGGCGAATGCGACATCGGGTGCAACGAGGGCGCCAAGAACTCCCTCGACATGACCTACCTGACCGACGCCCAGCGCCACGGGGCGCACATCCGCACGCTCTGCGAGGCAGTGGCCGTCGACCCGGACGGGGCCGGCGCCTGGAGGGTGCGCTACGTCCAGCACGTCAGCGCCCGCGCCGGCCACCGCCCCGAGTTGCTCGATCCGACCCTCGAGCTCGACCGCACGATCACCGCCAAGGTGGTGGTGATCGCCGCCGGGACGCTAGGCTCGACCCGGCTGCTCCTCGGCAACCGGGCGGCGATGCCCGGCCTCAGCCGCCAGATCGGCCGCCGCTTCTCGACCAACGGGGACATGATCACCTTCGCCCGCGACTGCCGGACGGCCCCCCGCGGTCCCTGGCGCGACCTCAGCCCGAGCCGGGGGCCGGTGATCTCCGCCAGCGGCCATCGCACGGTCGACGGCCACCACCTCTGGCTCCAGGACGCCGGCGGCCCCGACTTCAGCGAATGGGGATGGCAGGCGCCCGAAGTCCCCGGCGACCTCCTCGGCGTGGTCCGCCGCATGCTGCTGCGCCGCGCGGCCGAGGCGGTCGGCGGCCGCCGACGCACGCGGGTCAGCGCCGACGTCGCCGCCGCGTTCGGCGACGCCCGGTCGTCGGCCGCGATGCTCCCGCTGCTGTCGATGGGCATCGACGTCCCCGGCGGCCGGCTCAGCCTCGACGGCGACGTGCTCAACCTCGACTGGGATCCCCACGGCGACTCGGACGGCTACTTCGACGCCGCCGAGGCGGCCGCCCGCCAGGTGGCCCAGCAGCTCGGCGGCCGGCTGGCGCCGCGCTTCGGCCTCGCCCGGGCCCGGGCGATGACCGTCCACCCGCTCGGCGGCTGCTCGATGGGCCGCGACTCGGGCCGCGGGGTGGTCGACGAATGGGGCGAGGTGTTCGACGGCGACGGCCGCTGCGAAGGGCTCTTCGTCGCCGACGGCTCGGTCATGCCCGGGCCGATCGGCCCCAACCCGAGCCTGACCATCGCCGCCCTGGCCCACCGCTTCGCCGAGCGGATGATCGAGCGGGCCGGCTGAGATGGGCGGGCTGAGCTTCACCGAGGAGCTGTCGGGCTGGCTCGACTTCGAGCACACCGAGTTCAACCAGGCCCTCCTCGCCGGCCAACGCGCCCGGCGCACGGTGAAGATCCACCTGACGATCACCATCGCCGACATCGACGCCTTCATCGCCGACCCGCGGCACGCGGGCACCGCGGTCGGCTGGGTCGAGTGCGGCGAGCTCGGCGGTCGCCTGAGGGTCGACGATGCCCGCTTCGAGCTCTTCGTCGACACGCCCGACGCCTTCCACCTGCGCATGCACTACCGGCTGTTCGCGCGTTCCCCCAGTGGGCATCGCTTCACGCTCGTCGGCTTCAAGCTCGTCGAGAACGACCTCGGTATCGATCACTGGGCCGACGTGACCACGCTCTTCGTGCGCGTCTACGCGGGCCGCGTCGAGGCCGACCCCCCCGGCGGCGAGCTCGGCCCCGACCTGATCGCCACCGGCGTAGTCAGCGTCGGCGTCCGCGCCTTCGTCCGCCAGGTCATGACCTACCGCTCGACCGGGACGACGCGGCTCGAGCGGTTCGGCGACATCGCCCGCTTCCAGGCCTTCTTCCTCGCCAAGGAGATGCTCGCCTACGCCGCCGCCCCCGTCCACGGCCTCCCCAGCTTCCCCCACATCGCCGCGCCCGTGCCGGAGCCCTCCGATTGGGAGCCGGTTGAAGGCCGGCCCACGTTGGCGCGGCGGATACTGCCTCACACCGCCGACGATGGCGTCGCCCTGAAACTCGACCACTTGCGACGCGTCGACGGTCCGGAGCCGACTCGCGGACCCGTGCTCCTCTCCCACGGTGCCGGCCTCCGCGGGCAGATGTTCTACGCCCAGCCGAGCGGCCGGACGCTCGCCGACGTGCTGCTCGACACCGGGTACGACGTCTGGGTCCAGCACTGGCGGGGTTCGATCGACCTGCCGGCCAACCAGTTCACCCTCGACGAGGTCGCCCGCTACGACCATCCCGCGGCGGTCGCGGCGATCCTCAGGGAGACCGGCGCGCCGACCTTGAAGGCGGTCGTCCACTGCCAGGGCTCCGTCAGCTTCACGATGGCGGCGGCCGCCGGACTCCTCCCCGAGGTCACCGATGTCGTGGCCAGTGGCGTCTCGCTCCACATCGCGGTGCCCCGCGAAGCCCGCGAGAAGCACGCGATGCTGCCCATGCTCACGCGGATGACGCCCTGGATCGACGCCCAGTGGGCGATCCGTCCAGTGACGCCGCAGGGCCGCGGGCTGGCGATGATGGGAGCGATGTCACCGTTCCAGCAGCGCCTGGCCGGCGCGCTTATGCGCGGCCTCGCCGCGTGGGAGGCCCGGCGCGGCAATGCCGCCCCGGCCCCGCCCGGCGAGACCGAACCGCCGGCGGTCCACCCCGGGTTCCGCGGCGCCGCCGGGCCCGAGCACCCGGTCTGCCGGATGGCCAACTTCATGTACGGCGCCGGGGCCGACGTCCTCTGGCGGGGGGCGAACGTCTCGCGCGAGATCCACGAGTGGATGGGGCGCGAGCTCGGGACCTCGCCGCTCAGCCTCTTCAACCAGATCAGGGCGAGTACCGCGGCGGGGCACGTCGTCCCGGCGGTGGCGCTCGACGGCATGCCGGACAGCTACGTCGCCGGAGCGCCCGACACGCCGGCTCATTTCACGTTCATCGTCGGCGACGCCAACCGCATGTTCCTGCCCTCGGGCATGCGCGCGACCTACGAGCACTTCGAGCGCCACGCCCCCGGGCGACACGATTTCGTCCCGCTCCCCGGGTTCGGCCATCTCGATATCTTCTTCGGCCGCGACGCCGAGGCCAAGACGTTTCCCGCCGTCCTCGCCGGCCTCGAGCGGAGTGCGGCCTCGGCCCGCGGACCGGTGCCGGGGACCGCCCCCGAGGACGACGCCCAAGACACCTGAGCTCAGGCGGGCCGGAGGAGCTCGCCGCCCAGCAGCCGGTCGTGGGCGCCGACGTCGTGGGAGGGCAGGTAGACGGTCGGGTGCAGAGCGGCGTGGCGGAGGATCGTCCGCATCGTCTCGCGGGCCGTCGCCGCCTGCGGGGCCAGCCCGTCGACGCGGACGGCGAGCAGCTGGTCCTGGTCGTAGGTCGCGTCGCCGGCGAGGAAGTGGTGGCGCCCGTCGATCACCACCACGACCGAGAGGTGCCCCGGCGTGTGGCCGGGGGTCGGGACGACGACGACGCTCCCGTCGGCGGTCAGGGGCAGGCTCTCGGCGAAGGCCCCGAAGGCCTGCGGACGCAGGCGCAGCGGCGACGGGTCGAAGCCGGGGGGCAGCGGCGTCCGCAGCATGCGGCGGTTGGAACGGGCGACCGGACCGTGCACCGCCCGGAGCTCCGCTTCGCTGATCGACGCCCGGGCCCCCGGGAGTCGGGCCAGGCCGTCGATGTGGTCAGCGTGGCCGTGAGTGAGGACCACATGGCGGAGATCGCTCGGCGCGACCCCGAGCCGGCCGAGGTGCGCGTCGACCTCGTCGTATCGCGTCACCTCGAAGCGGACGAACGGCATGTCGACGGCCGTCGCCAGCTCCCCCGTGTCGACGAGGATCGGACCCTCGTCGTGCTCGATCAGCCAACAGGAGATCGGCAGCGGCGAGGACCACCGCCGGTCGGTGAAGATCGCCGTCCGGCGAAACGGGGCGGACGCGCCGCGCCGGACGGCCTCCTTGACGACGGCCGAGCCGGTGCACAGCTGATGGATGCGCGCCGTCATTCCGCTCCGGCCGAGAGTAGCGCGTGGCATGATCGGCGGTGATGACCGACGTTTCCGAGCGTGTGCGCGTCGACCGGTGGCTCTGGGCCGCCCGCTTCGTCAAGAGCCGTTCGCTGGCCACCGAGGCGGTCAAGGGCGGGCGCGTCCAGGTCAACGGCGCGCGGGTCAAGCCGAGCAAGGAGATCCGGGCGGGCGACCGCGTCGAGATCGCACTCGCTGGGGAGCGCCGGACCGTCGTCGTCAGGGCGTTGGCCGAGAAGCGCGGGCCCGCCGCGGCGGCGGTGCTGCTCTATGCCGAGACCGCGGAGAGCGTCGCCGACCGCGAGCGCGCGGCGACCGAGGCCCGCCTCGCGCGGGCCCCGGGCGCCGACCGCGACGGGCGCCCCACCAAGCGCGACCGCCGGGTGATGGACGCCGCTCGCGGGCGCGCGCGATGACCCCGCGCGTGCCTGGCGAGCTCCGGCGCCGCAGGGGCTGACGGCGGATCCGTCGATTCACACGGCTGCGGCCGCGCCGAGCGGGAAGCGCACGCCGGTGAGCTCCTCGGAGACGTCCCACAGCCGGCGGGCGAGGTCGCCGTCGGCGGCCCCGGCGGTGCGCCCGACGAGCTTCGGCGCGCCGCGCTGCTCCATGAAGCCGCCGGGCCCGGCGAAGCTGTTGCCGGGGATGTCGGCTACGGCGGCGTAGAGCGTCGGGAGCGCGCCGCCCTCCTGGCTCTGGGCGACCAGGGCGTTGCCGAGGCGCGAGACGAGGTCGATTACGCGACGGCCGCTGTGGAACTGGAGGTTGGTCGCGGCGTAGCCGGGGTGGGCGGCGGTGGCGATCACGTCCGATCCCGCGGCCGTCAGGCGGCGCTGGAGCTCGGCGGTGAACAGCAGGTTGGCGAGCTTCGACTGCCCGTAGGCGCGCCACGGGCTGTAGGGTCTGCGCTCCCAGTTGAGATCGTCGAAGTCGATCGTCCCGATGCGGTGGAGGGCCGAGGAGACCGTCACCACCCGGCCACGGATGTGGTCGAGCAGCAGGTTGGTGAGGGCGAAGTGCCCGAGGTGGTTGGTGGCGAACTGGAGCTCGAAGCCGTCGACGGTGCGGGTCAGCGGCGGGACCATCACGCCGGCGTTGTTGATCAGCAGGTCGAGCTCGCCGGCGTATGCGGCGGCGAAGTCGCGCACCGAGACGAGGCTAGCGAGGTCGAGGCGGCGGACCTCGGTCGAGCCGGGCATCGCGGCGGCGGCGGCCCGGCCCTTGTCGGTGTTGCGGACGGCGAGCACGACATGCGCCCCGGCGCCGGCCAGGGCGTGGGCGGCGGCGCGCCCGATCCCGCTGTTGGCTCCGGTGACGATCACGCTGCGACCGGTCATGTCGGGGAGGGGGGTATTCCCTGAAGTGGTCATACGCAGCAATGTAGACGAGGCTAAGCGCGATTCGGCGCCGAGCTGCGGAGCTCCGTCGACGGGGCCGGCGAGGACTTCCCCGGGCGGCTGCGGGCGACCCCGGCGACCTATGTCGACTCCGCGATCGAGGACGCCGCGCGGATTGGACTCGGCCCCGTCGTGGGAGTACGGTGTTCGGATCGCTGTTCGGAACGCCGATCATGGTCGTCTGGCCTGCGGACTGACTGTTACCGCGTTCGTCTGGGCCCTGGCTCTCGTCGCGGGCGCTCTGCTCCTGCCCGCCTACACCGGCAGCTCGTCGAGCAGCGGTGGCGGAGTGGTCTCGACGAGCAACACCTCCTCGACGCTGGCCGCCCAGAACGGCCCTGGGGTGCTGCTTCTCGTCGCGCTGCCCGTTTTCGTGTCCGTGCTCGTCTGGAGCGCACTGCACCGGAAGTGCTCGCTCGGCAGCCGGTCGAGCGGACAGGTCGCGTGGCTACTCATCGCCTTGCTGCTGGCCTTCGCTTTCGTCGCGATCGCCTCCATCGGTCTGTTCGTGCTACCCGTCGCCCTGCTGCTGGCGGCTGCCGCTTCGCTCACGCCGGCAGCTCCGTAGGTCACCGACGGCAGGTCAGTGACACGCGGTCGCCGGGGCGGATGAGCTCGATCGCGCCGCCGCGGCGCGTCGCGGAGTTACGCTGCGGCGCCCTTTCTTCCGCCAGTGCGTCGGCGGTGGGATGAGCCGCGTTACCGGTCAGACGGTCACGGCTCGACCATGATCTTGATCGCTTCGCGGTCGGCCATCGCCCGGTAGCCGTCGGGAACCCCGTCGAGCCCGACGACGCGGTCGAGGACGCGGCCCGGGTCGATCCGGCCCTCGAGCACGTCGGGGAGGAGCTCCTCGATGTAGGCGCGGACCGGAGCGGGGCCGCCGCTGACCGTGACGTTCTTGTAGAACGCCGGCTGCGACGCCGGCATCGTCTCGTCCTGGGGGACACCGACGCGGCCGACCGCGCCACCCGGGCGCGCGATGCTGATGGCGGCGAGCGTCGACTGATCGAGGCCGACGCATTCCAGGACCGAATGCGCGCCGACCCCGCCGGTGAGCTCGCGAACGCGCTCCACCGCCTCGTCGCCCCGCTCACTCACGACGTCCGTGGCGCCGAACTCCCGGGCCAGCGCGATCCGATCGGCGTGGCGCCCGAGGATGATGATCTGCTCGGCGCCGAGCCGCCTGGCAGCGATCACTCCGCACAGGCCGACGGCACCGTCACCGACGACGGCGACGATCCTCCCCGGGGCAACCTTGGCCGCGACGGCTGCGTGATGGCCGGTCCCCATGACGTCCGCGAGGGTGAGCAGCGACGGCATCAGCGCGTCGTCCTCACCGCCCGGGAGAGCGAACAGCGTTCCGTCCGCCCAGGGGATGCGGAGCGCCTCGGCCTGGGCGCCGTCGACGTCGCCGCCGCTGCCGAAGAAGCCGCCGTGCACGCACGACGTCTGCAGCGCCTCGTGGCAGAAGACACATGCGCCGTCGGAGTAGGCGAACGGCATGACCACGAGATCCCCGACCTTGAGGGTGCGCACGTCGACGCCGACGGCGTCGACGACGCCGATCGCCTCGTGGCCCATACGCCGGCCGGTCTCGCTGGGCTCCATCGACCGGTAGGGCCACAGATCGCTGCCGCAGACGCAGGCCCTCGTGACGCGGATGACCGCGTCGGTCGGCTCGATCAGGCGGGCGTCCGGGACGGTCTCGATACGAACGTCGCCGGCGCCGAACATGACTGTCGCGCGCATTCCCAATCTCCTTTCGATGGCGAGTGATGCAGGACGGCCCCACCACGGGACCGCGACGAAGGTCCGGCGGTGCGGTCGTGACGACCCGTCGCGGCGTCCACTCAAGCACGCGCCGGTCGCCCGCCTACCACACCGGCGGCGCGTCGCTCTCGCGAGCAGCCCCGTAGATTGTGGCGCAGAGCCGATCCACCCACAGGATGAGACTCCTCTCGCGGCGCGAGCGCGAGGCTGAGGGCCGCTCGGGCGCCGCTCGCCGCCGTCTGTCCGGTTCACAGCGCGCCGACCGAACGCCCGGCGACCAATTCTCGTGTCAGTCGCTGACCCCCTGAGACCCGCCCGCTCCGACCGCCTCGCCGAGCGCCACGTCGACCAGCTCACGCGGGACCGCCGGATCGAGCTCCTCCCGGGCGATCACCTGCGCGGTGGGGAACTGGGCGGAGATCAGGCGGTGGACGTGCCGGCGGATCGACGCTGCCGTGACCACGGCGATCTCCGCGGCCCCGAGCCCGATCCGGGCTTCCTCGAGGCGGCTGAGCACGACGGCGGCGTTGGCCAGGGCGTAGACGGGGACGCGATCGCCGCAGCCTCCGACGGCCTCGCGCACCGCGCGCTCGATCTCGGGGCCGAGCTCGACCAGCGGCACGCCCAGCGGGGTCTCGGTCCGGCCGAGCCGCCGGCGCAGCCACTCGGCCATCGCCCCGGCCGTGCGCCCGATGTGGGCCGGATGGGCGGAGGCCAGGGCCTCGCACTCGCGCGCGAGCTCGGGGCTGCGGACGAGCTCGCGGACGAGCTCCATCAGGCGAGGATCGGTGACGGCGATCCCCTGGGTTACCAGTTCGCGCAGCACGGACGCGAGCAGGCCCTCGCCGGCCGCACTACGAACCGCGGCGACCGTGATCGGGTAGGTGTGGCCGAGCCGGTCGAGGACCGCCGCCGCCCAGTCGGCGTCGGCGAACTCGGCGGCCGCCTCGCGGACCGCAGCCCGGGCGTGGCGCATCAGGCGGTCGGGCGCGTCGAAGCCGCCGGGCGCGTCGTCTGGCAGCCGGCGGTAGGTCGACCTAGACAGGGGCCCGACCCAGAGGTCGGCGGAGCCCGGATCGGAGCCCACAGCGACCGGTCCGTAGCGCCCGGGAGGCAGCTCGCCGGCGGCCCGGACGAGCCCGTTGATGACGATGCGAAAGCCGTCGTCGGTCAGGTCCTCAGCCGGGGTGAACTCGGTCGCGTGTCCGAAATGGAGCCCCACCTCCCGCGCGATCAGCGCGCCGAGCCGGAGCTTCTCCTGCTGGCGCCGGCCGTTGTCCTCGAGCGCCACCCAGAGCGCCGCGCCGCACTCGACGTCGATCCGCCGGCTGCGGAGATCGCGCTCGAGGCTCTCGCACCGGGCCAGCGCCTCGCGCTCGTGGGAGGTGAGGGCGACCGCCGGCGCGGCTGTCGGGGGCGGCTGCCCGGGGTTGGAGGAGACCGTGGTCAGCTCGATCGACCACTCCTCGAGCAGGCCGCCGTCGCGCGACTCGAGATCCTGGACGTGGAGCGTCCAGTCGCCTTGGGCGTACTCGTCGCGGAGCGGGGCCAGAGCCCGGAGGCGGTCGTCCGCGACGCCGGTCCGCAGGGCGCCGAGATCGTGGCCCCGATCGTGGAGGACGATCGTGCGACCGCTCGGGCTGGTCAGGCTGACCCGCAGGTTGGAGTCGTCGTCGTGGTGGAGCTGCACGCGGACGCCGAACTGCCGCAGGCGACCCGTCTCGTCGACGTGGATCGTGTCCCTGATCCCGAAGAGCAGGTTGTCGGGCACCGGGCGCCGGGGCGTCGAGACGAACGTGCGGGCTGCGGGTAGGCGGACCGTGCCGCTCTGGCTGCGGTCGCGGACGTGGACGTAGGCCCGCTTGAGCCGGTCGGGTGGGCCGAGCGGGACCCGGCGGCCGAGGTTCTCGAGCAGCGCCGCGGCCAGGCGCTGGCTCGGCGTCGTGCCGATCGGCCCGGCGAGCGCCTCGCGGGCGGCCTCCGCGTCGGGGAAGAGAAGCGCCGGGTCGTCCCAGAGCACCGCCTCGACCGCCCGGGCCACCCGGCCGGCGAGCCCGGTCGCGGCGACGCCGGTTCGACCGGCCGACCCGGCATAGGGGTGGCAGCGCCACCAGTCGAGATCGTCAGCGGGACGCGCGACGAGCCTGGTCACCTCGCCGACCGACACCGAGATCGCCCCGTCGGTCAGCGTCGGGTCGCGCTCGACGCGCAACTCGGCGAGCGGGAGGAAGAGATCTCGACAGAGCCGGTCGAGCACCCTCCGGCCTGCCTCCTCGGCCTCGGGGTGGGGGCCGCGCCCGGGCACGCCGACGGTGATGCTGGCGACCGGACGGCCGTCGGCCGACGTGCTCCGCGTGGGCCGCCGGAGCCGGGCGACGGCGAAGACCTCGGCGAGGCGATCGGGCGGCGCCGGCGCCACCGCGAGACGACCGATCGCCTCGGCGAGGATGGACGGCTGGTCGGCCGGGGCGGCGGTACGATGCGCATCGAGCACCGCCCGGAGATCGTGACCCGGCGGCACCCGGGCGGCCAGGAGCTCGCGGACGACATCCGCCCGGGCGATGAACTCGCTCGGCGCGATGTCCTCCCAGGCCTCCCCCGACAGCTCCGCCGCCTCCTCGACGCTGACGAAGCGCGGGGAGGCCTCGAGCGCCTGGTCGAGCAGAGCCAACACGAGGCCTCGGGGATCCCAGCAGGCGACGCCGGCAGCCCCGAGCACGGGGGCGGCGAACGCCGGGAGCCAGGTGGCGGCCGCGTCGCTCCACGGCGGCGACCCGGCCCGGCCGCCGGCGCCGCGACCGGTGCCCTCACGGCCCTCCCCCCCGGCCAGGACGCGGGCGCATTCCTCGGGCGGGGCGGCGGCGAGGAGATCGTCCTCGACCATCGCCCGGAGACGGACCCGGTTGTCGACCAGCACGCGGACGGTTCCGGGCGGCAAGTCCTTGCGGACGCCGACCCAGAGGCGGGGCGGTGCGACGCCGACCCGCTCCTCCCGCGTCCGTCGGAAGACGTTGATCATCCAGCCGAAGAAGTCGGCGCCGACCTGAGTACTGGGCGCGAACCAGCCGCTGAGGCTCTCGGCGATCTCCACCACGAGCTGCTGGACGAGTGCCTCGGGCTCGCCGCCGAACTCGTCGTCGCGCCGGTGCATGTCGTTGATCAGGTCGCGCATGTACTCGGCCTGGACTCCGACGGAGTCATCCTGGCTCGCGCGCTCGACGGCCGCCTTGGCCTCGGACCAGTGGCGCGCCTGCGCGTGGAGGGCGGCGAGCTCGACGAAGGCACGGCCGCGCGGTTCCTCGGTCGCCCGGACCGCCCGCTCGGCGGCCTCGATCGCGGCCGGTAGGGCGCCGCCGCCGCCGTCCGCGGCGCTGAGGTCGTGGCCGGCGACCGCCCGCATCAGCTCGAGCTCCTCGTCGTCGGTCAGATCGGCCGTCCAGGCGGTCAGGAGGTCGGCCGCCTTGGCGGGCTCGAGGAGGGTCAGGGCGCGGACGAAGATGTCGCGCAGCCGGTGGACGAGCGCCGCGCGCTCGTCGGACGACGCCTCCGTGGCCGTTGCCGCGGCCGCCGGCGACGGCGCGAGGGTGCGGGCGGCCTCGAGGGCGCGGTCGGCCACGAGCTCGGCGGTGGTGCGCGAGCCGGCGGCGTCGCCGAGCTCGCGCTCGAGCTCGGCCAGGTCGATGCCGGTGTCGAGGTCGTCGCTGTCGCCCTTGAACGCCGCCGCGAGGTCCTCCCGGGCCCGCCCGCGGAGCTCCGCGGCCCGGTCGGCCACCCCCACGGCCGAACAGCCGGCGAAGACGAACACGCCGACCTCGCTCACCCACTTTACGAAGGCCCGACCACAGTTGGCGTCGGTC
>JBPCNA010000074.1:0-13624 GCA_051001735.1 Solirubrobacteraceae bacterium | reverse complement strand
GTCGGCCTGGGCGTAGAGCGCCTCGGCGCTCTCCGCGCGATCAACGCCGAGCTCACGAAAGCGCTCCTCGGCGGTGTAGACGTCGAAGGCCAGCACGCGCATGCCGAAGCTGATCGCCCGCTGGGCCACGAGCTGCCCGATGCGCCCGAAGCCGACGATCCCGAGGGTCTTATCCATGACCTCGGTGCCAGAGAACTTCGAGCGCTCCCACTTGCCGGCGGTGAGCGACGCGTGGGCCTGCGGGATGTTGCGCGCCAGCGCGAGCATCAGCGCGACGGTGTGCTCGGCGGCCGCGATGATGTTCGACTGCGGGGCGTTGGCGACGATGATGCCGCGCTTGGTGGCCGCGTCGACGTCCACGTTGTCGACGCCGATGCCGGCGCGGCCGATCACCTTGAGGTTGTCCGCACGCTCGATCAGCTCCGCGGTGAGCTGGGTGGCCGAGCGGATCAGGATCCCGTGGTAGCCGCCGATGCGCTCGGCCAGCTCCTCGTCGGACCAGTCGACGCCGAGGTCGACGTCGAAGCGCTCGCGCAGGAGGTCCACGCCGGAGTCGGCGATCTGCTCCTTGACGAGGATCCGGTACGGCTCGCTGAGGGTGCTCACGCGGCGGCCGGGACGCCGGCCTCGAGGAACACGCGCTGGGCGGCCCCGACGCCGGCGCCGTGCTCGACCTCGTAGCCCAGCTGGTCCAGGACCATCTCCAGGGCCGACAGCGAGGTCAGGATGTCGAAGGCGCCGAAGTAGCCGCAGTGGGCGATCCGGAGGATCTTGCCCTTGAGCTGGTCCTGGCCGCCGTTGGCGGTGATGCCGAGCTTGCGCAGCGCGCCTGGGACCTTGCCGCCGTCGATCGTCTCCGGCAGCTCGACCGCGGTGACCACGCTCGAGCGCTCGTCGGGGTCGCCGAACAGCTCGAGGCCGAGCGCGGCGGCGCCGGCGCGGGTGGCGCGCGCGAGCAGGGCGTGGCGCGCGAAGACGTCCTCCAGGCCCTCCTGCTCGATCATGTCCAGCGCGACGTCGAGGCCCAGGAACAGCGGGACGGCGGGCGTGAACGGGCTGTTGCCCTTGCGCTGGCTGGAGGCGGTCTTGCCCCAGTCGAAGAAGTAGCGCCCCGTCGTGGTCTCCTGCGCGTAGTCCAGCGCGCGCTCAGAGACGGACGCGAAGCCGAGCCCCGGCGGGCACATCAGCGCCTTCTGGGAGCCGGCCACGACCACGTCGATCCCCCACGCGTCCTGGCGCAGCTCGGCGGCGCCGAGGCCGGAGACGGCGTCGACCACGAGGATCGCCCCGTGGCGGCTCGCCACCTCGGCGATCGCCTGCACGTCGTGGACGACGCCGGTCGAGGTCTCGCTCAACGTGGCGAACACGACCTCGATGCCGTCGCTCGACGCGAGCAGCCGGTCGATCTCGGCGGGGTCCAGGCGCTCGCCCCAGCCTGGCTCGCAGCGGATCGTCTCCGCGCCGTAGGCGTCGCACAGCTCGATCCAGCGCTCGCCGAACTTGCCCGCCGCGCAGGCCAGCACGGGCCGGCCGGCGCGCACGAGGTTGGCGGCCGCGGAGTCCATGGCGCCGGAGCCTGAGGCGGCGAAGGTCAGCACGTCGTTGGCCGTCTGGAAGACGCCGGGGAGCTTGCCCAGCACCCGCTCGTAGACCTCCACGAACGCGGGAGCGCGGTGGTAGAGCATCGGCGCCGTCATCGCCTGCGAGACGGCGGGCGGGACGGGCGTCGGGCCCGCGGTCATCAGGTACTGCTTGACGAAGGGGTTCGGCGTCATGTCAGAACTCCGTCTGGATCCAGTCCATGTGCGAGCGTAGCTCCTTGCCCTCGCGCTCGATCTGGTGGTTCTGCTGCTCTGTGCGCACGCGCTGGAAGTTCTCCTGGCCGGCGCGGTTCTCGGCGATCCACTCGCGGGCGAAGGCGCCGGACTGGATCTCGCCGAGGATGTCGCGCATCGACTGGCGGGTCTGCTCGGAGATCACGCGCTTGCCGCGGGTGAGGTCGCCGTACTCGGCGGTGTTGGAGATCGAGTAGCGCATCCCGGTGATGCCCTTCTCGTACATGAGGTCCACGATCAGCTTCAGCTCGTGCAGGCACTCGAAGTAGGCCAGGCGCGGGTCGTAGCCCGCGTCGACCAGCGTCTCGTAGCCCGCGCGGACCAGCTCGGAGACGCCGCCGCAGAGCACGGCCTGCTCGCCGAAGAGGTCGGTCTCCGTCTCGTCCTTGAAGGTCGTCTCGATCACGCCGCCGCGGGTGCAGCCGATCCCCTTGGCGTAGGCCAGCGCCAGCGACTTCGCGTCGCCCGTCGCGTCCTGGGCGACGGCGACGAGCCCGGGCACGCCCGAGCCCTCGAGGAACTGGCGGCGGACCAGGTGGCCGGGGCCCTTGGGGGCGACGAGGGCCACGTCGACCCCGGGCGGGGGGTCGACCTCCTCGTAGTGGACGGAGAAGCCGTGGCCGAAGAGGAGGAGGTTGCCGGGGGCGATGCCGTCGCGGACATCGTTCTCCCAGACCTGGCGGTGGAGCTCGTCCGGGGCGAGGATCATGACCACGGCGCCGCGGCTGGCCGCCTCGACGATCGACAGCACCTCGAGCCCCTGCTCCTGTGCCTTGGCGATCGACTCCGACCCTTCGCGCAGACCGACCACGACATCGACGCCGGAGTCCTTGAGATTGAGGGCGTGGGCGTGGCCCTGGGAGCCGTAGCCGATGATCGCCACGGTCTTCCCCTCGAGCAGGCCGAGATCGGCATCGTCGTCGTAGAACATGGCCAGGAGGCTACTGAATTGCCTAGGGCCTCCGCCCTTCGGGCTCCGGCGACGGACGGTGGGGACGACCCGGTAGGCGCCAACTTTTAGCTGCGGCTTCGCAAGTCGTTAGGTCCGCGTGAGGACCCCTGCCGATACTGACCGAGCGATACATCGACGGACAGCAGTTCCCCTCCCAGCAGGACCCAGCTGACGCCCCGCGCCCCCGGGGCGTCAGCACTTTAAACCGCTCAGGCCGACGCCGAGGCGACGAGTGTCCGGGCCGGCACGGCCACGGATCCGTCGGCGGCCGTGTAGGGCGCGAGCCCGCTGCGCATCCGGCTCGTGAGCGCCTCGAGCGTGCGCGCGTCGGCGTCGGCCACGGCGAGCCGGGCCACGGTCGACATGGCCAGGTGCCCCGACCACCAGGTCTCGAAGTCGGGATCCGGACGCACCATCTCGACGGCGTCGAGCTCGACCTCGGCGAAGCCGGCGTCCTCGAGGAGCGCGCGGACCCGGTCGGGCTCCGACAGGGCGAACGGACCCGGCTCGGTCGGGTCGGGCGGGTCGCGCAGGCCGACGTCGATCAGCGCGGCCGCCGGGATCGCCGACCAAGGGTTGTGCTCGAGGCGGTCCCAGACGGCCAGGGAGACGCGACCGCCGGGGCGCAGGACGCGCCGCGTCTCGCGCAGAGCGGCCGCCGGATCGGCCATCAACATGTAGCCCCAGCGGCAGATCACGGCGTCGACGTCGGCCAGCGGGAGGTCGATCCGCTCGCCGTCGATCAGCTTGAACTCGACGTTGTCGAGGCCGAGCTCGTCGGCCCGGGCGCGGGCCCGGGTGAGCATCGGCCCCGAGCGGTCCGAGCAGATCAGCGTGCCCCCGGGGCGGATCAGCTCGGCCGCCATCAGGCCGACGTCGCCCGTCCCCGCCGCGAGCTCGAGCACGCGCCGCCCGGGCTCGAGGGAGACCGCATCGATCAGCCAGGCCGAGACCGGCGCGCTCGTCTCGTGGAGCCACCGCTCCCGTTCCTCCCAGCCGGCCGCCGCGCAATCCCACTGCTCGCGGCTTCGCCGCCGGTATTCCTCGGCATCCATCGCCGCCGACTCTACCGCCGGCGCGGTCCTCCTTGACGCTCTCGATCCCGCCGCGCCATCGACGATCTTCCCCGCTTGGTGGCGAGCTTCTCGAAGTCCGTGAAACCTCCGTGGTCAGGTCGGTCGTCAGGGGCGGCCTGACCGCGGAGCGATCCGGGAAACCTCAGCGTCTGAGTTCGGCGCGCGCCAGCTTTCCCGACCTGGTTCGCGGGAGCGACTCGACGAATACGAACCCCTTGGGCACCTTGAAGGCCGCCAGCCGCTCCCGGCAGTGGCGGCGCAGCTCGTCCGGGTCCGGCGGCGGCGTCCCCGGGGCTACGACGACCAGCGCGCAGATCGCCTCCCCCCACTCGGCGTCGGGGACGCCGAGCACGGCCGCCTCGGCCACCGCCGGATGCTCGGCCAGGACCGCCTCGATCTCGGTCGGGGCGATGTTCTCGCCGCCGCTGACGATCGTGTCGGACCGGCGGCCGGTGACCCGTAGGCGCCCGTCGACGAGCTCGCCGAGGTCACCGGTCGCCAGCCACGGTCCGGCCGCCTCGGCGACGGTCGGCCCCGCCACCTGGATCTCGCCGTCGACGATCCGTACCCGCGTGCAGAAGAGCGGCGGGCCGGCATCCGGCCCGCCGTCGCCCGGCATCTGGGTCGTCACCTGCGAGCACGTCTCGCTGAGGCCGTAGGTCTGGCTGACCCGGAGGCCCACGGACAGCGCCCGGTCGAGCAGCGACGGCGGGACCGGCGCGCCGCCGACGAGCGCGCAGCGGAGGCTCGGCGGATCGCAGAGGCCCGCGTCGAGGAGCCGGGCCAGCGTCGTCGGGACGAGCGAGACCACGGTGATCGCCTCGTTCATCAGCGCGGCGATCACCGTCGTCGTGTCGAAGCGCTCGTGGACGACCGCCGTCGTCCCGTAGATCGCGCTCCGCACGAGGATCGACAGGCCGCCGACGTGGGCCGGGGGCAGCGCGCACAGCCACCGCTCGGCCGGATCGAGCCCGATCGCCGTCGCCGACCCCACGGCGCTCCAGAGCAGGTTGCCGTAGGTCAGCACCACCGCGCGCGGCGGCCCCGTCGTCCCCGACGTGTGGACGACCACCGCCGGGGCACCGAGGTCGTGGCCGCCCGCCGGCCGACCGGGCCCGCCGCCGCTCCGAATCGGCCGATCGATCACCCGGACCGCCCCGGCGCAGACGGCCGCCCGCTCGCGGGACCCGAGGCGCAGGTCGACCGGCACGGCGACGGCACCCGAGCGCAGGCAGGCGTGGAGAGCGACCGCGAAGTCGAGCCCCGGCGGCAGCGCGATCGCCACCCGCTCGCCGGCCGGCAGGTCGGCGGCGGCCGCAGCCGCGAGCTCCGCGTAGGTCAGCGACCCGGTCGGCGTCTCGATCGCCGGTCGATCCGGGTGGGTGGCGGCGGATCGGTCGAGCCACGAGGCAACCCGCATTCCCATCACGGTAGTGACCGGGCGGCCTGCGGGCCGTGTGCGATCGAAGGTAGCGTAGGACCATGCCTGAAGACTGGATCGCCGCGGGCGAGTACTCGGACATCCGCTACGAGATCTCGAGCCCGGTCGCCGGTATCGCCAAGATCACGATCGACCGGCCCGAGGTCCGCAACGCCTTCCGCCCGAAGACGGTGATCGAGCTCTCGGACGCCTTCAACCGCGCCCGCGAGAACCTCGAAGTCGGGGTGATCATCCTCACCGGCGAGGGTCCCGACGCCTTCTGCTCGGGCGGCGACCAGCGCGCCCGCGGCGACACCGGCTACGTCGAGGAGGGCGCCGCCGTCGGCCGCTTCCACGTCACCGACCTACATGTCCAGATCCGCCGCACGCCGAAGCCGGTGGTCGCGATGGTCGCCGGCTACGCGATCGGCGGCGGCCATGTCCTCTCGATCGTCTGTGACCTGACGATCGCCGCCGAGAACGCCCGTTTCGGCCAGACCGGTCCCCGGGTCGGCTCCTTCGACGGCGGCTTCGGCGCCAGCCTGCTCGCCCGCCAGGTCGGCCAGAAGCGGGCCAAGGAGATCTGGTTCCTCTGCCGCCAGTACGACGCCCGGCGGGCCTACGAGATGGGGCTGGTCAACACCGTCGTCCCGCTCGAGCGGCTCGAGGCCGAGACCGTGGCCTGGTGCCGGGAGATGCTTGCCCTCTCCCCCTTCGCCCTGCGCCTGCTCAAGGCGAGCTTCAACGCCGAGGAGGACGGGCTGACCGGGATCCAGCAGCTCGCCCACGACACCAACCTGTTGTTCTACGGCAGCGAGGAGGCACAGGAGGGCCGCGACGCCTACCGCGAGAAGCGCCCGCCCGACTTCGACAAGTTCCCCCGCCGGCCATAGCCGTGACTCCCGCTCAGGCCCCCGCCGGCATGCGCATCTGGTTGATGGCGGCCCGGCCGCGGACGCTCCCCGCGGCGATCGCCCCCGTCCTCGTCGGCACCTCACTGGCCATCGAGCAGGGGATCTTCCGCGCGCCGGCCTTCGCCGCCGCCCTACTCGGCTCGGTCTTCATCCAGATCGGCACCAACCTGGCCAACGACTACTCCGACGCCCGCCGGGGCACCGACACCGAGGACCGGCTCGGTCCCGTCCGGGTCACCGCCGGCGGCCTCGCCCCGCCCCGCCAGGTGCTCCTCGCCACCTACGTGACGTTCGGGCTGGCCGTCCTCTGCGGCGTCTACCTGATCGTGGTCGCCGGGCCCGAGCTCCTCGTCGTCGGCCTGGCCTCGATCCTCGCCGGCGTGACCTACACCGGCGGCCCCAAGCCCTACGGCTACGAGGGCCTCGGCGAGCTCTTCGTCTTCCTCTTCTTCGGCGTCGTCGCCGTCGTCGGCTCCTACTACGTCCAGATCCAACGGCTGCCCTGGGAGGCCTTCGTGCTCGCGGTCCCGGTCGGCCTCCTCGCCGCGGCCATCCTCGTCGTCAACAACGTCCGCGATCTCGAGACCGACCGGCGCGCCGGCAAGAAGACGTTGGCCGTGCGCCTCGGCCGCGACCGCACCCGGGTGCTCTACACCGCGATGGTCGCCGGGGCGTTCCTCGCCGCCGCCGTCCCCTGGATCGCCGGCTCGCTGTCGGCCTGGCTCCTCCTCGGCTGGCTCGCCGCCCCGCTGGCGGTGCCGCTCGTGCGGACGGTGCGCGACCGCACCGACGGCCCCTCGCTGAACGGCGCGCTCGCCGGCACGGGCATGCTCCAGCTCGTGTTCAGCCTGCTGCTCGCCGCGGGCGTCCTCCTCAGCGGATGAACGTCGCGCTGGAGCGAGTCGAGCTCCGCTTCGCGACGCCGGTCGCCACCGCCTACGGCCAGCTGCGCGCCCGGGAGCTGGTCGAGCTCAGGCTGACCGGCGAGGACGGACTGGTCGGCCGCGGGGAGGCGGCGCCGCTCGAGCGCTACGACGGCGTCTCGATCGAGGACGTCCGGACCGCCCTCGTCGCCTACCGGCCGATTCTCGAGCGCGCCGGCGCCGGGTCCTCCCCCGGCGACCTGCTCGCCGCCTGCCGGACCCGGATCGACCTCCCCCAGGCGCTGGCCGCCGTCGACCTCGCGCTCTGGGACCTGGCCGGGCGGCGCGCCGGGCGTCCGGTCTGCGAGCTCCTCTCGTCCGCGCCGGCCCGGTCGATCGAAGTCAACGCGACGATCACCGCCGGCGACCGGCAGGGCGCCGCCACCGCGGCGGCCGCCGCCGCCCGCGCCGGGTACCGCTGCGTGAAGCTCAAGGTCGGGATCGGCGACGACGCCGGGCGCGTCGCCGCGGTCCGGGCCGCGATCGGCCCCGACGTCGCGCTGCGGCTCGACGCCAACGGCGCCTGGAGCCTCGATGAGGCCCAGCGCATGATCGAGGCCCTGGCGCCGGCGGGGATCGAGATGGTCGAGGAGCCGGTCCGCGGGCTCACCGCGACCCGCATGCTCCGCGACCTCGTCGCCGTCCGCGTCGCCATCGACGAGAGCGCCGCCCTGGCCGGGGCCCTCGCCGGCGGCGTGGCCGACGCCGTCTGCCTGAAGATCGGGCGCTGCGGCGGGATCAGCGGCCTGCTCGCCGCCGCGGCGCTCGTGCGCTCCTCCGGGGCCGAGGCCTACATCGCCTCGACCTTCGACGGCCCCATCGGGATCGCCGCCGGCCTCCACGCCGCCGCTGCCCTCGCCCCGCTACCGCCGTGCGGCCTGGCCACGCTCGCGCTGTTCGACGGAGTCGACGACCCCTTTTCGGTGGTCGACGGGGCGATCGGCGTGCCGGACGGCCCGGGACTCCTCGGCCGGTAGTACCAACCGCAGATCTCGGCGCTACCACCACCCTGCCCGGTGCCTGGCCGTGACCAGGAACAACCAGGCCACGCCTACCGTCTACCGCGCCGGTCGCGGCTCGACCGCTCGGCCGCTCACGTGTGGTTCAGCCGGACCCCCGCCGGAGGCAGGCCGAGCAGGCGGCAGAGGAACGCGACCTGCCGGGCCGTGGTCGCGGCGGCCACCGGCGCGCCGTAGGCCGACGACCGCACCGCCAGCCCGCCGCCGCCGGCCGCCGAGGCCCGGAGCTGCGCCGGAGTCGGGTTGCGGACGATCCGGACGGCCGCCATCATGCCGCGGTCCTCGTGGTTGGTCACGTGGCAGTGGATCACGAACTTGCCGGTGAAGTCGGTCGGCCGCATGCGGATGACCACCGTCGAGTCCGGCGGCATCGCCACGTTGTCCTCGTAGTCGACGTAGGGCACCGCCCGGTTGCCGACGCTGATCACCTGGAACGGGTTGACGTGGATGTGGAAGGTGTGCCACTCGGTGTTCGAGTTGACCAGCCGCCACTCCTCGACCGAGCCGAGCTTCATCGTCACCTCGACGCGGTTCTGGTCGAAGGTTCGTCCGTTGATCTTGAAGTCGGTCGGCGGCCCGGTGTCGCTCGGACTCGCACACGGATTGACGTGGTCCTTCTGCTGCATGTCCTTCGGGTTCATCTCGGCGAAGCAGATCGTCCGCGTCCGGTCGACGTGCTTGGTCCGCAGGTCGACCGGCAAAGCTGAGCGGCCGCCGCGGCAGGCGGTCGGCGGCGGCGGGCCCGGAGGACACCACGGTCAGCACCGTCTGGTTGGGCGTCGGGCCCCCGCCCTTGGTGACGAGGTCGGGGTGGTCGCCTCCGGGGAACTGGGCGAAGGGGAGCGCAGTCATCTTGTACTCGCCGGCCGCGCCGCCCCGCACGAGCACCTCGCGGCGCGATCCGGGCCCGATCATCAGGTTGCGAACCGGACGCATCCAGCGCAGCGTGTTCCCGTCCTCGGCGAGGACGTCGAGGTTCTGCCCGCGGAGGTTGAGGACGACGATGCGGTTGTCGTTGGCGTTGAAGATCCGCCAGCGCTGGATCTGCCCCGGCCGGATCTTCACGGTCGGGTCGATCGCGCCGTTGATGAGGAGCGGCGTGAAGCGCTCGTTCGTGTCGGCCACCGGCATGACCTGGCCCGGGAAGCTGCACGGCTCGCTACCGCTCGTCGGAGCCCCCGACGGGCCGGGCGCCGAGAGCGGGAATGCAACCGACAGCCCGTCCCTGCCGCACAGCTCGGTGCTCTGGATCATCATCAGCCGCTGCGGGACGCCGGCGAGCACGTTGTCGAGTCCGCCCTCGACGACGATCGCCCCCGAGAGCCCGGCGAAGATCTGCGGCGCGACGAGCGTGTGATGGTGCGGGTGGTACCAGAACGCCCCCGGGTCGTGATCGAGCGGGAGCTGGTAGCGGTACGTCTGGCGCGCCCCCGGCTCGATGTGCAGGAAGATGTTGTCGTGGTTGCCGTTGGGGGAGACGTGGAGGCCGTGGACGTGAAGGTTCGTCGGTTGGGAGAGGTCGTTGAGCAGGTGGACGGTCACATCGTCGCCCGGGCACACGACGAGCGTAGGACCCGGGAAGGTCCCCTCGTAGGTCTCCGCCGCCCCGTAGGTCTGGCCGTTGATCGCGGCCGGACCCTTGGCCATCCGCAGGATCGTGTCCAGGCGCCCGTTACCGCTGAAGCGCATCTGCGGCTCGGGGAAGCCGTCGCGGATGACGGTCGGGAAGTGCGCCGCACAGTGCGAGCGCACCGCCGCCGCCCGCGGGGCTCCGCCCACCGCCGGGACGGCGATCAGCATCGCCCCCGCCGCCGCGCAGGCCGCGATCGCCGCCCGCAACGCCCGGTCCCCCGCGGTCCTCCGGCCAGCCCTGCGCAGCATCGTCACCCTCCCGAGGTGGTAGGCGGTGTCGCTCACATCGAGCGACGGCGGTGTGTCGAGCCTACCGCGCCCCCGAGGGCAAGGCAAGCTCCGGCGACGTGTCACACACAGCCGATGGCGTGAAGACCGCCGCCGCGGTCAACGTCACCTGCCGCCCTGCGCGATCGCCGCCGCGACGGCTCCCGGCGCCGCCCAGAGCAGCCCGTGGCCGGCACCGGCCACGACCCCGAGCCGCGCATCGGGCAGCCCGTCCACCAGCCGCCTCCCCAGATCGAAGAACTTCGCGTCGGCCTCGCCGACGACGACGGTGACCGGCATGTCGAGCTCACCCAGGCGGTCCCAGACCGGCTCCATCGTCCCGCTGCCCAACCCGCGCAGCGAGGCCGCCAGTCCCGCCGGCGAGTTGCGCAGCTGGTCGGCCGCCGCCGCCGCCCGGACCGCCTCCGGCTCGCCCGCGAACAGGGGCTGTTCGCGCCAACGGCGGACGAACGCCTCGAGCGGCTCGCGCTCGAGGCGCGCCGCCAGATCATCGTCTCGGCGCCGGCGCTCGGAGCGGGCGGTCGGATCGGCGATGCCCGCGGTCGTCGAGACGAGGACCAGGCCGGCGACCCGGTCGGGGTGAGCCAGCGCCAGATGGAGCGCGATCCGGCCGCCGAGGGAGTAGCCGCAGAGGACGAAGCGGTCGGGTGCCAGATCGGCGAGCTCGGCCACGCACGACGCGAAGTCGATCGGCCGCCGGTCGCCGTTGGCGCCGTGCCCCGGGAGGTCGGGGACGTGCGGACGGTAGCGTTGCGCCGGCAGCGCGGCGATCACCCCGTCGTAGGCGCGATGCGTTCCGCTGAAGCCGTGCAGCAGCAGGAGATCCTCGGCCACCGCCCCATCTTGACCCCTTCCTCCGTCGACACCCACGTCCTCCTCGCCGCGTTCGTCGACGAGCTCGTCCGCTGCGGGATGACCGACGCCTGCACCTCGCCCGGCTCGCGCTGCACGCCGCTCCTGCTCGCCCTCGCCCGTGAGCCCCGCCTCCGCGCCCACTCCCACATCGACGAGCGGTGCTCCGGCTTCTTCGCCATCGGCGTCGCCAAGGCCACCGGCCGGCCCGTCGCCGTGACCTGCACCTCGGGCACCGCCGCCGCGAACCTCCTGCCGGCGGTGATCGAGGCCCACGAGGCACGGGTGCCCCTGATCATCCTGACCGCCGACCGCCCGCCCGAGCTCCGCGACGTCGGCGCCGGTCAGACGATCGACCAGGTGAAGCTCTACGGCGACGCCGCGCGCTGGTTCGTCGAGGTCGGCAACCACGACGCCGACCCGGCCCGGCTCGGCTGGATGCGCGGCCTCGCCTGTCGCGCCTACTGGACGGCGACCGGCGATCGGCCCGGGCCCGTCCACCTCAACTGGCCGCTGCGCGAGCCGCTCGTCCCCACGTCCCCCCCACCTCCGCCGCCGCCCGGGCGCCCCGGCGGGCGCCCGTGGGTCGCGCGCTCGGACGTCCGGCGCCTGCCGCCGGCGCTAGAGCTCCCCGACGGCGCTCGCGGCGTCGTCGTCGCCGGGCGCAGCGACCGCGGCCTCGGGCCGGAGATTCCCGCCTTCGCCGCGCGCGCCGGCTATCCCCTCCTCGCCGACCCCCTCTCCGGCGCCCGCAGCGGCCCGGCGGCGGTGGCCCACTACGACGCCCTGCTGCGTCAGGCCGCCTTCGATCCCGGGCCGGAGCTGGTGATCCGCGTCGGCGACCTCCCGACCTCGAAGGCCCTGCGCGCCTGGTGCCGGCGCCACGGCGAAGCCCACCAGGTCGCCATCTCCCCCGACGGCTCCTGGCAGGATCCCGACAACGTCGTCCGCGAGCTGGTGCCCGGCGATCCGCGGGACGTTCTCGCCGGGACCGCGCCGCAGCCGGCGCCCGCCGGCTGGCTCGAGCGCTGGCGCAACGCCGACGAGCGGGCTGGCCGGGCGATCGACCACGCGCTCGGCAGTGGACTCAGCGAGCCCGCCGTATCCCGGTTGCTCGGAAGCCGGCTCGGGCCGGAGGCGACCCTGTTCGTAGCCGCCTCGATGCCGATCCGCGACGTCGAGAGCTTTTGGCCGGCCCGCGAAGACGGCCCCCGCGTGCTCTCCAACCGCGGCGCCAACGGCATCGACGGCACCATCTCGAGCGCCTTCGGAGCGGCGGCCTCCGGAGGTGGACCGGTCGTCGCCCTGATCGGCGACGTCGCCCTCGCCCATGACATCGGCGGCCTCCTCGCGGCGACGCGCCTCGGCCTCTCGCTGACCATCGTCCTGCTCGACAACGCCGGCGGCGGCATCTTCGACTTCCTCCCGATCTCTGGCGAGAGCGACGTCTTCGAGCACCACGTGGCCACCCCGACCGGCCTCGACTTCGCGCGGGCCGCGCACCTCTACGGGCTCGCCCACGAGCGCGCCGGCGACCTCGCCGAGCTCGAAGCGGCGCTCGCCGTCAGCGTCGCCGCCGCCGGCTCGACGCTGATCGAGGTGCGCACCGACCGGGCCGAGAACGTCCGCCTCCACGCCCGGGTCTGGGCCGCCGTCGGCGAGGCGCTGAACGGCTGAGGCCGGCGGCGGCCGCCGGCCTCCAGTGGTCCAGCGCCTCGGTCACGGCGCGGATTCGCCCGCGGCCGGCGCGCGGTTGACGCCGGACGGTACCCCGGCCGGCGCGGTTCAGCGCCCGGCAGGCGCCGCGAGGACGCCCTCGCGCCGGCGGCGACGCAGCGGCCGCGAAGCCCACCAGGCCAGCGCGGCGAGCACAACGGCCGGCACCAGCCCGGCGAGCGCGACGACGAGCACGGAGAAGACGCCCTCGAGCACGGCGAGCGCGTCGTCGAGGGCGGCGCCCGGCCCCCACGCCGAACTCGCCCCGGCCGCCTGGGGATCCTCGCCGATGGTCACACTCAGATGGGCGAACTGGGCGCGGCGGCTCAGCGCCGCCGCCTGCGCCTGGTCGCTGGCGATGCGGCCGTTGACCGCCGCGAGCTGGGCGCGGATGCTCGCTACCTGGTTGGCCGTCGTGGCCCCGGCGAGCTGGCGCAGCAGCGCGTTGCGCTCGGCCCGCACCTCGACCAGCCGCGCCCGCGCCGCGGCGGTCGCGTCGGTGATGTCGCGCGTGTTCTGCGACCGCGAGCTGACGTGGGCGAGGCCCGAGAGCGCTGCGAGCGCCCGGTCGAGCGCCGCGCTCGGCACCTGCAGCTCGAGGTTGGCCTGGCTGCCGCCCTGGTCGTCGAGGGCCACGTTCGAGCTCGCGACGATCCCACCGAGCCGGTCGGTCGCCGCGATCACCCGGTCGGTCACCTGCTGGACCTGGCCGCGGGGCGCCAGCAGGGCCAGGGCGGCGTCGCGCTCGACCGCCCGCTGGCCGCCCGTCACCGCCGACGGCGCCGAGCTCGGGAGCGCGGCGAGCGGCGGCGCCGGGCTCGCCGAGCTCGCCACCCCCGAGCTCGGGGCCGCCAGGTTCTGTTGGGGGGAGTGGGCGCGAACGGCGGTCTGGGAGGCGGGGTGGGCGTTGCCGATCGCCAGCACGGCGACCACGGCCACCGTCGCCGCCGTCGCCAGGCCGCCGATCCAGCGGCGTGCCTCCGGCCGCCCCCGGCGG
>JBPCNA010000073.1:0-10659 GCA_051001735.1 Solirubrobacteraceae bacterium | reverse complement strand
GGCGACTACTTCCGCAAACGCGACCCCGAGAAGACCACCAAGCGCCTCATCGCCCAACTCGAAGCACTCGGACACCACGTCACGCTCGACGAGGCGGTGGCAGCCTGAACGCTATTTTCCTGTCAGTAGAGCGACCAAGGCCGCCGTCATCGCTGCGCGGTCGAGAACGGCCGGACCGAACCGATGGAGGTTCCCGATGCAGAACGTCTTCAAGATCGACGTCGCCGATCGCGACGCCCGCCAGCACCTGACCGTCCAAGGAGAGCTCGACCTGGCCACCGCGCCGCTGCTAGACGAGCAGATCTCCCTCGCCGAGCGGACCGATGCGCCGCTGATCGTGGTCGACCTAGCCACCGTCTCGTTCATGGATTCGACCGGGTTGACCGTCCTGCTGAGAGCCAACGACCGCTCCCGTCACAACGGGAACAGGCTGCGCATCACCGAGGGCCCGGCTCAGGTCCAGCGCCTGTTCGAGGTGGCCGGCGTGTGCAGCAGACTGCCCCTCATCTCGCCGGATGATCGCCATCCGGCCCGGCAAGGTCCGAGCGACGGCGGATAGCCGGCGCGGTTGCGGGTCACCGAGGAGCGTTCCCGGCTGAGCACGCGACAGATTCCCGCCCGCGTAGTGCCGCCGAACGGCAGCTGTCCAGGCCGGCTGAAGATGCACCCCGTGGCGCCGGTAGAATGCCCCCCTTGGTTGCCGGGTGAGAGTTGACGGTGGCGTGGCGTCAGCGGAAAGGGGTCCGCGCGGTCCGGCGTGATGCTCAGATCGGCGCGTCTGCGGCGTTCTGCGGCCCGCGGCGGGAGGGCCTGGCGTGACCGTTACGCCGCTTACTGTGATCGGGCGTGCCTTAGCGGCCCGCGGCCTGAGCGGCCCGCGGCCCGTGGCCCGTGGCCCGTGGCCCGCGTAACCTCACAGGCGGGGACGTGGCCGGTATGGTCATCCCGCGTACCCAGCCACGCGTGGGCCGGCGGCCGGCGTCGCGGTGTCTTCCAACCATCGAGGTGAGCCTGATGCGAATACGAGCGATCACAGTGACGCTGCTGGTGGCGGCGATCGGCGCCGCGGGCTGCGGCTCCAGTTCAAGTTCGAGCTCCAGCGCCACCGGCTCGACCGGCGGCACCACGTCCGCGACCGGCTCGGCGGCGCCCACCCGCGTCTACAACGTCAAGCTCGGCGGAGCCAAGGAGGTGCCGAACACCTCGGCCGTGGGCGGCGGCACCGCGAAGATCACCGTGAGCGGAGCCAAGAACCAGGTCTGCTGGCAGTTCCACCTGACCGGGATCTCCCACCCGGCGGCCTCCCACATCCACGCGGGCGCGGCCGGCGTGTCCGGACCGGTCCTCATTCCGCTCGGCGGCACCTTCACCACGACCGGCTGCGCGAGCAACGTGCCGCAGCCGGAGATCCTGATGATCGAGAAGGCTCCGGCCAAGTTCTACGTCAACGTCCACAACCAGAAGTTCCCGAACGGCGCGGCCCGCGCCCAGCTCTAGCGGGCAGCCGCCTCAACGGCCGGGCGGCGCGGCGCGATCCACTCGCCCGGGCCGCGCCGGCTCCCGGGCCCCGGGCGTGACGCGTCGCGGCGGCGAGGGGCCGATTGAGTTCGCGCGCGTGGAAGCGTCGCGGCCGGCGGCCAAGCGCCGGCGCTCGTCGCCGGGATCGCGCCAGACGCGCCGGCGCCACGCCTCGGCCGGCGGTGCGACGCGGCTGACCTCGAGGGCGAAGCAGCCACGACGACCTCGCCGCCACCGCGGGCCGGATAGCGGTAGTCGAGCAGGCGGCGCCCGCCGACGCGACCGCTCACGCCGGCCTCCTCCTGAGCCTCGCGGGCCGCCAGCGTCTCGCCCGGCTCGCGATGACCCTTGGGAAAGGTCCACCAGCGCTCTTCATCGCGCATATCAGCTGGCGGGCCCGGGGGCTTGCGGACGCGGTGAGGTAGCGAGAGGTCCGGGCCGGCCGGGGCGAGCGCGAACCGAGCCGCGCGGTGATCGCACCGAGGGCGCCGGCTCGCCTCACCTGAGCGCCAAGCGGATTGCTTGTACACACTCTGTGCTCGGTCAGGAATCAGTGCATGAGGTAGCTGATCTCGTCAACGCCGATCGCGACCAAGCCGGACAGACGCTCGTAGGTCCAGAGGTCCTCGGCAAAGCCGCTTGCGGCGGGATCCCGCGTTCGGCGAGATGGCGTTACCGCTCGGCCCATACGCCGGTCTCGTCTGAGCAGCACTACAGGGCGTCGACGACGTCGCCGCGCCGCCAGCGGTTCTCCTCAGCCGGGATCGGGCGCCGCGCGGGGTCGGCGCCTGGCGGCGTGTGGCGCAGCCACAGCCCCTCCACGGTCGCCGTCGCGACGTCGAGCGCCAAAGTGGCTAGGAGGCGCCGGGCGACTCGAGTCCTGAGATGGCCCGCGCGACCCGGCGAGCCTGACCGCTGGCGATCAACTCGATCGGCCGGTCGTCGTCGAGCGCTTCGATCGGCTCGAGCAGCCACACCGGGATGTAGCGAGCGTCGATTACGCGCGCGAGGCGATCGGTGATCGCTACCAGGTCGGCCAGGCGGCGTGCGCGCGCACCGGTCGGCGAACTCCGTCCGCTCAGCCACTCGCGGACCGTGCTCGGCGCAGCGCCGACCGCCTCGGCGATCACCTCGTCGGAGAGATGAGCCTCGGCGTGGATACGAACGGCCTCGTCAGCGAACGCTGTCGGCATGAACGCCATGACAGTCCCCGTCGCGTTTCCGTCAAGAAACCGCGGCACCGAGACGTGCCCTTGGACCGCCCATTCGCCGCATGAGCGGGTGGCGGGCGAGCCGATCACCGACCGACTCGTCTTTCTCTCCGACCCGGATTCCCGGCCGATTCGCCAGGGCAAGCTCGCCAAACCGAGCGAGTTCGGCTATGTGACGCAGCTCGTGGAGGTCACCGAGAACACCCGCCGCGGCGGGCGCGGACTGATCCTCCCAGGGGCCCAGCGGGCCGCACGCGCGGCGGGTCACCCGAACGGGCGCGGTCTCCTCACCGCTCTCCGGGCAGTCGATCGCGCTGATCGTCAAGCAGCGCGCCCCGGCGCGGCGCGCTCGAGTTCGCACCGACCACCCCTGTCGTGGCGTCGAGCGCGAGGGTGAGCTGGCATTCGATCACCGCCGGCTCGCGATCGGCCTCCGGCGTCGCCTCGACGGAGTGTCGAGGCGGCGCGAGAATGCGCTCAAGGCGGGCGGGGAGGCGGCCGATGTGGGAACAACATGTTCAACATCGATCTCGCACTCAAGGAAGTTGTCGCGCTCGACGGTTCGGATCTCCACCTGAAGGTCGGCGCGCCGCCGCTGGCCCGGGTCGACGGCGAGCTCGGGCCCCTGGCCGAGGGCGCCCACATGCTGACCGCCGCCGACACCGAGACGGCGCTCCACTCGATCCTCCACGACAAGGTGCGGTTGACCGAGTTCGCCGAGGAGCACGAGGTCGACTTCTCCTACGAGATCGAGGGCGTCGCTCGCTTCCGGGTCAACGCCTTCCAGCAGCGCGGGGTGATCTCGATGGTCGCCCGGGCGATTCCCCACGCGATCCGGACGATCGAGCAGCTGATGCTCCCGCCGGTGATCGCCGAGCTGGCCAACGAGCAGCGGGGGATCATCCTCCTGACGGGGACGACCGGGTCGGGCAAGTCGACGACCTTGGCGGCGATCATCGACCAGATCAACGAGACCCGCTCCTGCCACATCGTCACGATCGAGGATCCGATCGAGTTCCTCCACCACGACAAGCGCTCGGTGATCAACCAGCGCGAGGTCGGCTTCGACACCCAGTCCTTCAAGCGTGCCCTCCGCCGCGTCCTGCGCCAGGATCCCGACGTGATCCTGGTCGGCGAGATGCGCGACGAGGAGACGGTGCAGACGGCGCTGTCGGCCGCCGAGACCGGCCACCTCGTGCTCTCGACCGTCCACACGGTCGACGCCAGCGAGTCGATCAACCGGATGCTCGACTTCTTCCCGCCCCACCAGCACACCCAGGTCCGGTCGATGATCGCCGGGACGCTCAAGGGCGTCGTCTCCCAGCGGCTCGTCCCCGGCGCCGACGGCGGGCGGATCGCCGCCTGCGAGGTCCTGCGGATGACCGGTCGCGTCCGCGACCTGATCGTCGACCCCCGGGACGGCGGAGGCCTCAGCGAGGTCATCGCCGAGGGCAGCTACTACGGCATGCAGACCTTCGACCAGGCGCTCTTCGCCCACGTCAAGTCCGGGCGGGTCACCGTCGAGGACGCGATGCGGGCCGCCTCGAGCCCCCACGACTTCAAGCTTCTGCTGGCCGCCGACGGACGCCGCGGGACGACGATGGAGGACGTCGCCGGGGCCGAGGAGCGGCGCGCGCCGGCCATCCACGCGGCCTGATCGTGTAAGGCCGGCGCTGCCGGTATTCGCGCGGCTTGCGCGGCTGCCACGGCGACGCAATTTCCTCGACGGCGCCCGCTCCGCGGATTACACTGACCTCCTACCCACGCTTCGGCAGAGACGGTGGTTATGGAAGGGCTGTCTGAGCCCGATGTCGATCTAGCCGGTCTCGCCTTGTTTGCCACCGTGACGTCGGCCGAGCTCGCCGCGGTGACGCAGGCGTTCGACGAGGAGCATGCCGAGCCGGGGGAGCGCCTGCTGCGCGAGGGCCTTGTCGGCAGCGGCTTCTATGTGGTGGTCGCCGGCGAGGCGGACTGGCTGGTCGGCGGCCAGCTGGTGGACCGCTCCGCCACCGTCTACGGGCTCCCCCCGAAGCGCGTCACCCTGCGGCGGGGCAGCTGGTTCGGCGAGCTCTCGGTCCTTTTCGGTGAACCGTCGATCTCGGACGTCACCGCCCTCACCCCGATGACGCTGCTCGTGCTGCCGGGTCACGAGCTCGAGGGTTTTCTGTTCACCTATCCCAAGATCATGTATCAGCTGCTCAAGGGCGAGGCTCGCCGGCTGCGAGATCCCGAACGCTGGCGATGAGCGACGGCCGGCCGTTCCCGCCCGGCGACTACCCGCCCCGTGATCGACGCGGCCGAGCCTCCGCCTTGGCGGACGCCGCCGGGGGAATAGGCTGGGCGCGTCGAGCTACCGTCGACGGGAACCGTCCGCGAGCTGGCCTTCGACGCCACCGACAAGACCCTCCACGCGTCGGCCGGCCACGACGACCCGGACGGCCCGCGCCCGCAGGGCATCAAGGCCGACGGGGCGATTGTGGACGCGCCGGCCGACGGCAGCTTCGTCGACTCCTTCTCCGTCGGCTCGAGCGGGCGCCTGCGGGCCATCTCGAGCAGCGCTCTCCCGGTCAACTTCGGCCAGCTCCCCTACGGACTGGCCACGCTGGGCCGGGGCGGCTCGGAGGATCGGCAGCCACCGGGTCCTCCCCGATCCGGCTGGGCGGCTGACCTGAAAGAGCGAGGCCTGACGGCCCGCAGCGGCAAGGTCTGCGCGGTCACCGGCGCGGGCTCGGGCATCGGCCGCTCGCTCGCGCTGGGTCTCGCCCGGCGCGGCGCCGGCGTGGCGCTCGCCGATGTCGACCTCGCCGGCCTCCAGGAGACCGCGGCGGCGGCGCGCGCCCTCGGCGTCGAGGTCCACAGCCACGAGCTCGACGTGAGCGACCGCGACGCGGTCGTCGCCTGGGCCGAGGCGGTCGTCGCGCACTTCGGCGTCGTCCACCAGATCTACAACAACGCCGGCATCGCGTACTCGCGGACCGTCCTCGAGTCCGACTGGGCCGACTACGAGCGCGTCCTCGGCGTCAACCTCTGGGGGGTCATCCACGGCACCAAGGCGTTCCTGCCGCACCTGATCGCCTCGGGAGACGGCCACGTCATCAACATCTCGAGCCTCAACGGCTTCCTCGCCCAGCCCGAGCTGAGCCACTACTGCACCTCGAAGTTCGGCGTCCGCGGCTTCACCGAGACACTGCGGATCGAGATGCTCGCCGCCGGTCTTCCGGTCGCGGTGACCGTCGTGCATCCGGGCGGGATAAGAACCAATATCGCCACCAACGCGCTGAGCTCCGCCCGCGCCCTCGGCCAGGACGTCACCGCCGCCGACGAGGCGCGCACGCGCTTCTACAACGACAGGCTGTTGAGGCTGAGCCCCGACGCGGCGGCCGACGCCATCATCGAGGGGGTCGACGCCGGTAGGGCGCGCGTGCTCGTCGGCAGCGACGCCCGAGTCATCGACCTGCTGGTTCGAATCTTTCCCGCCTTCTACGGCCGCGGCGTGGCGGCTGTCCATCGACGCGTCGTCCGCTGGATGTAGTCACCGCGATGGCCGGGCATCCGGGCCGGTCGTGCATCCCGATCACGCCGTGATCGCGCGGCAACGCCGCCCGGCTCCGCCGATGATTGCCCCAACGGTGGCGAGCACCTGGCCGACGACGACCGGGACGGCCCCGCGGAAAGCCGACCGCGCGACTTCCGTGCCGGCTGCTCGCAGCGAGCGGCGCTCCCGGGCGCGAGCAAGCGGAGACCCGTCGAACCTCGACTTGCCGATCCGCTCGATCGAATCGCTCCACAGGAACGCACGCGCCGGCTCGTGTAGGACAGGCGAGCGCCGGCGCCGGGCGGATCACCTGCAGGTCGGCGAGAGCCCGACCCGCCAGTCGAGCGCGGGGAGGCCGAGCGCTCCGCGTCGAGCCATCGGCGCCCGAGCGGCCCGACACCAGCAGCGCACGGGCATTCTCGGTACGCGACCGCCCCCCACGAAGGCCCACACCGACCGGCGACGCAGGCGGCAGCAGCGCAGTGCGGCCGCCCGCAGCGCTCGGCGTCCCTGCGTCGCGCCGTGGAGGCACACGCCGGCGTGATCCCGACCCGCGACGAGCTGACGCCTCAGAGCTGCCAGGTCGCCCACCAGCCCAGACCGCGCGTGGGCCGCAGACGACCTCGACGTCCTGCTCGGCATCTCTGAGCTCGAAGGTCACCGTCGGCCCCGAGGGAGAGCGCGCGACGCCGAGGAGGAGCCGGGCCGGCAGGGTGACCGCTCAACCGCCTGCCGCGCCCCCCCGTTGACGCGCAACGCGGCGCCGGTACGGAGCCCCCGCCCCAACGGACGGAAACCAAGCCGAGCTCCTATAGAAGCGACCGCCAGAGCAGTGAGCGAAGTCCCCGCGGCGGACGCCCCCCGAGCGAAGCGAGCCAGGGGCGGCCGCCGCGGGGACGCAGCGAACCTCACTTCATTTGGTAAAGTACCGACGCGATGGCGTTCGACGAGACCTGCCCGGTCTGCCGCACCGCAGAGATCGTCTGCGGCAAGTGGACGCTCCTCCTCGTCCGCGATCTCGCCGAGGGACGGACCCGTTTCTGTGAGCTCGAGCGGTCGCTCGCCGGCATCAGCCCCCGCACGCTCTCGCTCCGGCTCCGCGGTCTCGAGGAGGAGGGCATCGTCGAGCGCCACACCTATCCCGAGGTCCCGCCCCGGGTCGAGTATGCCCTGACCGAGAAGGGCCTCGCCCTGCTCCCCCTGATCGACGACATGCGCGCCTACGGCAGCCATTGGCTCGGGGTCGAGGCCGACCCCGCTCCCGACGAGCCGCAGCCGGCCGTCGCCGCCTGATCGACCGCTGCAACGCGCCCTGCGCCGGCAGGAGGCCGCCCTGGGCGGGCGAATCGGCAGACGATGCCCTCGCCTGCGCTACGAGCCTGCCTGCACGCCTTCGCCGAGCAGGCGGCGGTCGTTCTCGCCGCGGCGCGTGACGCCGGCTCCGAGGTCGGCTTCGACGTGGTGCAGGAGGGTGGGCGCGGCAGCCGCCCGGCCCTCTACTGCTACCGCGCCCTGACCGGCGAGTTCATCGAGCGCCATCGCGACGACGTCCGCCGGCTCCCCGGCTATCACCCGGCGATCGACGCCCTCGCCGGCCTCGAGGGCGTCGGCGCCTACCTCGACGCCCGTGGCGTCGAGCGCCCCGCCGGCGGGCAGCGGCCGCTCGCCGACGCCGCCCTCCGCCGCTTCCTCGAGCGCCTCTTCGAGGGCGGGAGCTTCGGCCTCACGGCCGAGCGCTTCGAGCCCGCCTACCGCGAGCTCGAGCAGGCCGCGGTCGAGGGCCGTGCCGACACCGTGGTCGTCGCCCTCATCCGCGGCATGACGACCGAGTCCGAGCAGGTCCCCCTCGGTGACGGCGCGATCCTCGCCCCGCTCCCCTGCCTCGAGGACCTACCGCCGGATCCCGCCTGGTCGGACGACGACTCGCCTTCCGTCGTCCTGGCCATCGCCCCCGGCGACGGCTCCGACGCGGTCGCCGCCACGCTCGACCGCCTCTACGACATGCAGACGGCGATGCGTCTCTTCGCCCCGGGAATCGGCTTCTCGCCCCTCGCCTGGATGCGCAGCGCCGGCTCGGCGTGGCGGCCCCTGGTCGGACCCGTCCGCGGCCGCGGCGGCGGCGCCGTCGTGATCGCCGCCGACCAGGAGGACGAGCTTCGCGCCTTCTGCAACCTGATCGCCCGCCGCCGCCCGATCCAGGGCGAGCTCGCCTGGGCGCTCGAGCGCTTCGAGCTCGGCTGCGAGCAGGAGAACGCCCTCGTCGCCCTCACCGACCACCTCCTCGCCCTCCGCGCCCTGCTCGAGCCCGAGGGCGGCGGCAGCGGCCGCCTGGCCTCCCGCCTGGCCGCCCTCTGCGCCGTCGCCGCCGAGCGCCAGGGCCTCGTCGTGCGCGTCGAGCAGGCGATCCTGCTCGAGCAGGCGATCGTCGCCGGCCTCGAGCCGATCCCCGCCGGCGCGATCCAGCTCTCCCGCGAGGTCGAGGGCCATCTCCGCGCGCTCCTGCGCGACGTGATCTGCGGCCATCTCGCCCTCGACCTCACCGAGCTGGCCGACGAGCTGCTCGGCGACGGCCCAGCCGCCGGCACCGACGACCAGCCCCAGGTCCGCGCCACCGGCTTTCCGCCCCTCGCGCCCGCGCTGAAGACCCGCGGCGGGCGCTTCACCTGACCCGGCCGGCGGCGATCGGACGTCAGTCGACCGCGCCGAAGAGATGCCGGGCGACCCGGCCGAGCCCCTCGATGTCGTCGACCTCGGCGACCAGCTGAGGCACCCTGACGAACGGCGCCCCCGTCAGCTGCGCCTCCAGGCGCGCCAGCCCGCGTTCGTCGCGCCGGGCCAGGAGCTGGTGGTCGCGCAGGTTGTCGGCGACTCGCCCGGCCAGCCGGCCGCCCAAACTGTCGGTCAGGGCCGCGCCCACCGCCTCCGGGTCGGCCGGCGGGTCGCGGTCGAGGTGCACCCGGTTGACCACCACCGCCGCCACCGCCAGCCCGGCCCGGTCGAGCTCGGCGGCGAAGGCGATCGCCTCGTCGATCGGCTCGCGCTCCGGCGAGCTGACGAGGATGACGGCGGTGGCCGGGTCGCGCAGCAGCGCCGCCACCCCGGCCGCCCGCTCCTTGAAGCCGTCGACCAGCCCGGCCAACGCCGCGAAGAAGGCGCTGATCTCCCCGAGCAGGTCGACGCCCGTCAGCCGCCTGAGCACGGAGGAGCCGACGCTCGTTCCCCGGCCGAGTACCCGCGACGCCAGTCCCCCAGGACCACGCAGCACCCGCAATGCCCGCCCCTCGAAAAAATGAGTCAGACGGGCGGGGGCGTTGATGAAGTCGAGGGCGTTGCGCGACGGGGGCGTGTCGAGGACGATCGCGTCGAACCCGCCGTCCCGGTCGAGCTCGTAGAGCTTGGCGATCGCCGTGAACTCCTGCGAGCCCGCCACCGCGTTCGAGAGCTCGCGGTAGATCCGGTTGCCGAGGATCTCCTCGCGCGCGCGCTCGTCCGGCGCGAGCCGGCCGATCAGCTCGTCGAACGTCCGTTTCGGGTCGAGCATCATCGCCCACAGCTCACCCCTGACCTCGAAGCCGGCTCCGGCCAGGCGCCCCGCCGGCACCCGGTGCGGCTGGTTGCCGAGCTCGGTCATGCCGAGCGCCCCGGCCAGCCGCCGCGCCGGATCGATCGTCACCAGGGCCACCCGCCCGCCGTCGGCGGCCAGGCGCAGGGCGATCGCCGCCGCGCTCGTCGTCTTGCCGACCCCGCCCGCCCCGACGCAGATACAGATCCGCCGACCCGCCAGTGCCGGTCCCAGGCCGCTCACGCCGCGAGCCCGTCGCCGAGGCGTCCGAGCTCGGACGGACCGATCTCCTCCGCGTAGACGAACGGCAGCTCGAGCGGCCGCTCGCCCAGCGCCCGGCGCAGACGGCGTACCTGCCTGCGCTCGGCGGCGACGCGGCGGTCCTCGGCGAGCGCGAGCTCGAGCGCCCCGCGCTCGTCCGCCGGCGGGCCGGCTGCGAGCGCGGCCCGCAGCGGCTCGAGGTCGCGCGGGGCGAACCGGCGCGGTCGCAGCGCGTTGACCACCACCCGGCCCGGGTGCATGCCCAGCTCGCCCAGGCGCACCCGCGTCTCGAGCGTCTCGGTGACCGCCGGTTCGTGGGGCGTGCTCACCGCCAGCACGCCGGTCAGGCGCTCGTCGACGAGGGTCTCGTGGATCCGCGTTCCCTGGCGGGCGATCGGGCCGACCTGGGCCGCCCGGGCGAAGGTCCGCGGCGCGGCCAGCAGGGCCGTCCCGTGTCCGGTGGCCGGGGCGTCGAGGATGACGAGGTCGTAGGTCCGGCCCCCGCCGGCGCGCAGGCGCGGCTGGGCCAAGCCCCAGACCTTCCCCATCCCGAGCAACCCGCACAGGCCCAG
>JBPCNA010000072.1:0-3063 GCA_051001735.1 Solirubrobacteraceae bacterium | reverse complement strand
GCCGAGGATGCGCGCGCGCCACAGCAGGCCGTCTCTTCTTTCGTCCTTCCCCTCCCCCCCCCCCCCCCCCCCCCCCCCCCCCCCCCCCCCCCCCCCCCCCCCCCCCCGGGCCGCTGCCGCAGCGGAGAGCCGAGACGCCCGGCTTGAGGCCGGAGGCCGCGAGGAACTCGAGCGTGGCGAGCACCCGCGGGTCGACCAGGCCGGCCTGGATGTCGCGGCGCCCGCACGGGTAGATGTCGACCGCCGGGTCCGAGAGCACCCGGCGCTGGAGCTCGGACGCCGTCTCGAGGAAGATCTGGCCTACGGTCGCACTCCGCGGAGCGGACGGGTCGAAGGCGGCGGCCCGGTGGATCGCCGTCGCGTCGAGCAGCTTCCATCCGTCGAGGATGGGCTTCGGGTCGATCGACGGAGCCCCCTGGCCGGTCGGCCGGATCGCAAGATGAGTCGGGAGACGCCCCCGGCGCCGGTCACCCCGATCCGGCCGAGGATCGTGCCGGCGAGGACGTGGGCGCCGGCGACCAGCGGCTTGACGGTGCCGTCGCCGCCCTCCAGGCCCCCGGTCCGGGTGAGGTAGCGGGCGAGCTCGACGGTCTTCGAGGCGGCCGCCGAGCGGGCGGTCGTCGCGCGGGCGACGGCCGCCCGGGACGTCGGGGCCGCCGAAGTGCTCGAGGTGGCGACGGCGGCCCGGCGCGTCGGGGTGACCGAGGCGGTCGGCGAGGGGGCGGCGATCGACGTCTGATGGCCGGCGGAGGCGGGAGCCGCCGGAGTCGGGTCGGCCGGCCGGGAGGGGTCTGCGGCCGCGGCCCGCGTGGCGATTGCCGCCGTGGGCTTCGGTTCGACGTAGAGGCGGGACACCACCTTGAGCGCGCCGTAGGTGTAGGTGTTGCCGACGGCGTCGCGCAGCACGACGTACGCGCCGCTGCTCGGGGAGGTTCCGATGCTGGTGATGACCCCGTCCTTGACGGCGATGGCCGGCGATCCGGGCCGGGCGGAGATGTCGATGGCCGCGCCTCGCGTCCCGGGCGTCTGGGTGTAGCGGGCGGCGGCGTGGACGGGGAAGAGGCCGTCGGTGAGGCCGGTGATCGACGTGAGCAGGTCGGCGGGCATGCCGCCGATGTTCGGGGCCGACTGACGCCGGCGGAGCCTCGACCTTCGGGCGCCCGGGCGGGCTCCGCTCGGGGGCACCGGAGACGACTGACCATTGGTCTATCATATGGTCGTGGCCAGGACGCAGACGATCGTGCAGCTCAACGACGAGCTGCTCGCCGAGCTCGACGCCAGGCGCGCCGGCGACGGCCGCTCACGCTCCGAGGTGATCCGCGAAGCGATCGAGGCCTATCTTGACCGAGGCCGCGAGGTCTCAATCGACCAGGCGATCATCGACGGCTACACCCGCATTCCGCCGGACGACTTCGGCACCGACTGGGCGGCGCGCGAGGCGATCGCCGCCGAGCCGTGGGAGGCCCGTGCCTGACGACGCCCGCCGACGAGCTCGACTCCCCGAGCTCAGCCTCCCCCGCCACGACGGCCGCGGGATGACCGCCGCCTCGCGATGCGAACGGGAGAAGCAGTTCCTCGAGCGACCGGATCGATGAACCGGGGCGAAGTGTGGTGGATGGAGCATCCCGAGACCGGACGGCGGCCGGCATGCATCCTGACGCGCCAGGCGGCCATTCCCGTGCTCAACGCTGTGCTCGTGGCGCCGGCGACGCGGACCGCCCGCGGCATCCCCAGCGAGGTCGTGCTGAGCCGCGAGGACGGGATGCCCGACGACTGCGCGCTGAGCTTCGACAGCCTCCTCACTGTCCGCAAAGTGCTGCTGACCGAGCTCATCACCACCCTCGCTCCGAGGCGCCTCGCCGAACTCTGCGCGGCGCTCGACGTCGCCGCCGGCTGCTGAGCCAAACCCCGACCAGGCGCGCTGGGAGTTGCGGCATCCCGCAGCGGCGGCGGCCGTGCGGGCGAACTCCGCCGGCGCGATGGCCGCGGGTGCGGTGGAGGGCGACCGCGAAGCGAGACGCGGCGACGCGGGCCCGCCTGGTTGGACCGCTACGTCGCGCGCGACGTTGCGGTCCTCTGCGCCGCCCGGGTCTACCGCTCGGAGATGCGCGCACTGGGAGCGCCGACCACCGGGTCAGGGCCGTCGCAGCCCCCGGGCCGGGGGCGGAGCTTCGGGCCGGCCGAGCCGAGCCGTCGCGCCGGCGGCGGCAGCGCGCGCGTCTTCCATCAGCCGGAGCACGATTTCGCCGGCGGGACGCGCCTGCGCCAGCGCGTGGGCCTGACCCGCCCAGAGGTTGATCTGCCCGGCGTCGCCGCGGGCCCGGGCATCCCGCCGCAGCGGCGCGGTGACGTAGTGGACCCTCGGGGTAGGCGATCGGCGCCGCCGCGCTGTGCTGCTCCATGAACTCGTTTTGAATTCCGCGGGCCAGACGCCCGGTGAACGCCCGTGTCAGCCCGGTCGGCGCCGCCGTTCCGAGGAGGTCGCGGTGGGCGGGGCTGGTGGCGGCCTCCGGGCAGCGCATGAACGCGGTGCCGATCTGAGCCGCGGCTGCCCCTGCGCACAGCACGGCGGCCACCGCTCGGCCGGTCGCGATCCCGCCAGAGGCCACGAGCGGCGTCGGGACGGCGGCGGCGACGGTCTGCAAGAGCGCGAGCAGTCCGGTCACCGGCACGTCGGCGCGGTCGAGGAAGGACCCGCGGTGCCCACCGGCCTCGGCCCCCTGAACGACGAGAGCGTCGGCCCCGGCGGCGGCCGCCTCTCGAGCCTCCTGCGGGCTCGTCACTGTGACCCAGGACTCCGTGCCGGCCGCCTTCAGGCACTCGATGACCGCCGTCGGCGGGCAGCCGAAGGTGAACGAGACCACTGCCACCGGGTCGGCCGCGAGCAGGTCGAGCTTCTCCCTCCACCCGTCGTCGCTGAAGAGTGGCTCGCCGAGCTTCCCATCCGTCCGCCGCGCCCAGCCTCGATCTTGCATTAAGGACCCGGGAACCCGCGGGGGACGGGGGGGGGGGAAAGCCACCCGAGGAAGGGGAAAGAAGGTTTTTTAAAAACGAAACTCTCCC
>JBPCNA010000071.1:0-8798 GCA_051001735.1 Solirubrobacteraceae bacterium | reverse complement strand
CCAATACGTCCCGCTGGCCATCGAATCGGCCGTTCGCGACAACTGATGCTTGAAAGGTCCACTCGACCGTCGACCCGGGCGGTCCGGCCCCGGTCAGCGTGTCTCGGGCGACGGTGATCGACACCCGCCCGCTCGGCGGTGAGGCCGAGGCGGCGACGTGGCTCGACCGGCTCGACCTCGCGGGCGAGGCGACCGCCGCCCTCGGCGTGCTCAACCGCCTGATCGCGGCTCACAGAATCGCCGCGGCCGACCCCTACGCCCACCAGCTGCCGCGTGAGGCCGCCGTCGCGGTGCGCGCCGGCTTCGGCGAGGGACAGGAGGTCGCCGACGGGGGCTGGACGAAGGCGGTCGAGCTCCCGGCGCGGGCCGCCGGCCGCCGCCGGACGGCTTCGACGCCGCACCCGGAGGAGCGCCTGGCCGCGCTCCTCGCGGCCCGCGACCGGCCGCTGGCCTGCGAGGAGCTGGCGCTCCGCGCCCGTCTCGATCTCGACCTCGGCCGGCCGCTGGCCGCCGCTCTCGGCACCCGGCTCGCGCTCGAGGCGGTGCTCGTCGAGCTCGGCGCCAACCCCCGCGCGACCGGCCTCGAGGAGCGTCTGGCCGAGCTCCGCGAGCTCCGCGACGACGTGATCGCCGCCGCCAACTCGGCGCTCGTCGGGCCCCCGGCCGAAGCCCACGCCCACAGCGTCGAAGCGGCCCTCGGCCGGATCGAGGCCACGCTCCGGGCGCGGACCGCGCGGCGGGTGCCGCGTTAGCGGGGTGATGGTGGTCTAGCGGCCGCCGAACTTCGGACGCCGCCGGGCGAGGAAGGCGCCGATGCCCTCGCGGGCGTCGGCCGACCCGAAGACCGCGGCGAACGCGGTCTTCTCCGCCTCGATCCCCGCGTCGAGGTCGCCGTCTCCGGACACCCGCTTGATCTGCTCAACCGCGAGCGGCGCCTGCCCGGCGAGCATCCGCCCCCAGGCGACGGCGGCGTCGATCAGCTCGTGGTCGGGGACGACGCGGTTCACCAGGCCGTAGTCGAAGGCCTCCTCGGCGCTGACGGCCAAGCCGGTCAGGTTCATCTCGAGCGCCTTGCCCGGGCCGACGAGCCGCGGCAGCCGCTGGGTGCCGCCGAAACCGGGGATGATGCCGAGGCTGATCTCCGGCTGGCCGAAGGTGGCCGAATCCGCGGCGATCCGCAGGTCACACCCCATCGCCAGCTCGGACCCGCCGCCGAGGGCCGGACCGTTGACGGCGGCGATGGTGACGATCGGCGACCGCTCCCACTCGCGCACCAGCCCGTGCATCTCGTCAAGCAGTCCGCGGCCGGCTTCGGCGTCCATCTGGGCGAACGCCTTGATGTCGGCCCCGGCGCAGAAGAGCGTCGAGTTGGCCGAGGCGAAGATGAGCGCCCGGATGTCGCCGCGCTCGCGCACGGCGTCCCACGTCTCGCGCAGCGCGGTGACGACCGCCGGCGAGAGCGAATTGGCCGGCGGGTTGTCGAGCCAGGCGATGGCCACGCCGTGCTCGGGTCGCGTCTCCAGCTTGATCCGCCCGCCCTGACCGGCGTCGGGACGCGGGTAGGGGAAGAAGCCCTGGCCGGCGGCGACGCCGAGCCGCCCCTGGGCGACCAGGCGGCGGAGGATGGTCGGCGGCTCGAAGCGCTCACCCCAGTCAGCCGCGGCGCACTCGAGCGCCGCGAGGACCCGATCGAGGCCCGCGGCGTCGGCCCGGGCGAAGGGCGGCGGGTTCAGGCCGGTCCCGGCGAGCATGCCGAGATCGATGTCGCGGATGCCGGCCACGCCCTCCTCGAGCAGCAGGCAGCACTCGACGAGCGCCTTGAGCACGAAGCGGTCGGCGAGCTCCTCGGCGTCGAACTCCTCGCTCCCGGAGGAGCGGGGCTCGTTGTTCTCGTAGAACCCGCGGCCGGTCTTCGCGCCGAGCTCGCCGGCGGCGACGAGCTCTCCCATGCCGCGATGGACGTAGAAGCGGTCGCCGTAGGACTCGTGGAGATACTCGGCCACCTTGTGGACCGTGTCGAGCCCGAGCAGGTCGGTGAGGAAGAACGGTCCCATCGGGGCGACCCCGGCGGCGGTGACCGCCCGGTCGACCGCCTGGATCCCCAGGCCACGCTCCTCCTGGAGGCGCCAGACCTCGCCGATCGCCGAGTTGAGCACCCGGTTGACCACGAAGCCGGGGACCTCGCCGCAGCGGATCGGGACCTTGCGCAGAGCCTGGGCGAAGTTGAGCGCGACGGTCACCGCCTCGGCTGAGGTGTGCTCGCCCTCGATCACCTCGACGAGGCGCATGAACGAGGCGGGATAAAAGAAATGGAAGCCGAGGACCTGCTCCGGCCGGGTGGTGGCCAGCCCGAGCTCGGTGATCGACAGGGAGGAGGTGTTGGACGCGAGGATCGCGTGCCCGGGGGTGGCGGCGTCGAGCTCGGCGAAGACCGCCTGCTTGATCGCCATCCGCTCGGGTACGGCCTCGATCACGAAATCGACATCGCCGAAACCGTCGTAGGCGGTCGTCGGGATGATCCGCCCGAGGATCTCAGCCGCCTGCTCGTCGGCCTGCTCGGCCGTCAGCTTGCCGCGCTCGACGAGCCGATCGAGCTGGCCGCGGGTGACCTCGCGCGCCTTGGTCAGCCCGAGGTCCACCAAGCGCTGGTCGATGTCCTTGAGGAGCACCGGGACTCCGGCGGAAGCGATGATCTGGGCGATCTCGCCGCCCATCGTGCCGGCGCCTACGACGGCGGCCTTGAAGACGAACATGCAGCCCTCCTGGGTCGTGGGCCGCGGCGCTCGAAGATCGAAACTCCGCGGACGGGATAGGTTTTACGTTCATATGAACTCATTCGCGCGTCACCATCTCGCTAGGCGTCGCCTCGTCAAACTGGCCGTCGTCGGGGCGTCGCTCACGCTCGCCCCGGCCGCCGTCGCCGCCCCGGCCCGCCCGGCGGTCAAGACGGGAGCCCCGAGCGCCGTCACCTACCAGTCGGCCACGCTCAACGGAACGGTCAACCCGAGCAATGAGCTCACGACCTACTTCTTCCAGTACGGGACGACGACGAAGTACGGGAGCCAGACGATGCCCGGCACCCTCGCCGCCGGCACCCGCACGGTCAGCGTGCCGAGTCCGGTCGCCGGCCTCGTACCCGTGACGAAGTACCACTTCCGCGTGGTCGCGGTCAACGCGACGGGTGCCTCGCTCGGCGCCGATGCGTCGTTCACCACCAAGTCGGTTCCGCTCTCGCTGGCCATCGCCGCCCTCCCCAACCCGGTCACGTTCGGCTCGCCGCTCAGCGTCGTCGGCACCCTTACGGGGACCGGCGCCGCCAACCGCGAGGTCGTCCTCCAGGGCAACCCCTACCCCTTCACCGCCGGCTTCCAGAACGTCGGCTTCCCTGGGCTCACGCTCGCCACGGGCGTCTTCGGCTTCAACCTCCTCTCGCTCCCGGTCACCACGCAGTTCCGGGTCGTCAGCATCGGCGCCGGTGCCCCGGTGCTCAGCCCGACGGTGACCGAGCAGGTCGGGCTCCGGGTCACCATGCACGTGCGGACCCGGCGGATCCGCGCCGGCTCCTACACGATGCGCTTCTTCGGCCTCGTCTCCCCGGCCGAGCCCGGCGCCCGGGTCTCGGTGCAGCGGCTCGTCGGAAGCCAGTGGCGGCTGGTCATGGCGACCAACGCCCACTCCGCCGGGTCGGGCAGCTCGAGCTACGCGCTCACGCTCCATCGCCGGCACGGAGGGTTCTTCCGGGTGTTCGTGACGCCTGTCGAGGGTGGTCATGTCGCCAACTCCAGCCAGCCGCTGCTCGTGCACGCGGGGAACGGCCTCCTGTAAGACGGGGGACCGGGGGCGCCCCGCCGCGGGCGCCCCCGGTGGAAACGGGCTAGGCGCCGACCGTCGCCGGCTGCTCGACCCGCCGCGGGAGCAGCGTCTCCCGGGCGATCACCAGCCGCTGGATCTGGGCCGTTCCCTCGTAGAGCTGCATGATCTTGGCGTCGCGCATCAGCTTCTCGACCGGGTAATCCTTGATGAACCCGTACCCGCCATACACCTGGACGGCATCGGTGGTCACCTTCATCGCCGTGTCGGCGGCGAAGCGCTTGGCGTGCGAGGACAGGAGCGTGTTGCGCTCGCCCTGGTCGAGCAGGACGGCCGACTTCCAGGTCAAGAGGCGCGAGGCCTCGATCTCGGTCGCCATGTCGGCGATCATGAACTGGATCGCCTGGTGCATGGCGATCGGCACGCCGAACTGGACGCGCTCCTTGGAGTAGGCGCAGGCGAACTCGAAGGCCGCCCGGGCGATCCCGACGGCCATCGCGGCCACCGCCGGACGCGTCCGGTCGAGGGTCATCATCGCCACCTTGAAGCCCTTGTTCTCCTCGCCGATCAGGTGGTCGGCCGGGATCTCGACGTCGGGGAAGGTGATGGTGGCCGTGTTCGAGGCCCGCTGCCCCATCTTGTCTTCCTTCTTGTCGACGATCACGCCGGCGTCGCGGGGGACGATGAACGCCGAGATCCCGCGGTGGCCGGCATCGGGGTCGGTCTTTGCGTACACCGTGTAGAAGTTGGCGTGGCTGCCGTTGGTGATGAAGCACTTCGAGCCGGTGATGACGTACTTGTCGCACTTCTTCACCGCCCGGGTCTTCATCCCCGAGACGTCCGAGCCGGCGTCGGGCTCGGTCAGGCAGAAGGAGGCGAGCAGCGGCGCCTCGGTCAGGCGCCCGAGGTACTCCTTCTTGAGCTCCTCCGACCCCGCGAGGATCAGCGGCGCCGTGGCCAGCCCGTTGCACCCGACCGACGTCTGGATCCCCGAGCAGCCCCAGGAGAGCTCCTCCTCGATCACGCAGCCGTCGAGGTAGCCGACGCCCGAGCCGCCGTACTCCTCGGGGATGTGGTTGTTCATCAGGCCGAGCTCCCAGGCCTTCTCGATGATCTCCTGGGGCCAGTGCCCGTCCTTGTCGTACTCCCAGGCGACGGGGCGAATCTCCTTCTCGGCGAAGTCATGCGCCAGCTCGCGCAGGTTCTTCTGCTCATCGGTCAGCGTGAAATCGACCACGATGCCTCCTAAAGGACGGGCGCGGAGCTGGACTTGGGCGGCCCTCCGCGTTGGTAGATTGACTGGTCAGTCAACGAATATGGCTAAAGGATAGGACAGTGGAGCCGGACTGGCAAGATGTCCTCATGGCGCCGGTGCTGGCCGTCGACGGAACGATCTTCGCGGTCGTCGTCGTCGCGGTCGTGGCCGTCGGTCTGATCGTCGCCGTGGTCCTCGCAATTGCCGGCCGCGACGCCTACGACCAGATCGGCCGGGGTGGGGTCGGGGGCGACGCCGGGTCTCCGGGGCCCGACCGGCGCGACGAGGAGATCAGCCAGATGCTGGGCGCCCGCCGCGCCCGCCGGATTGCCCGCGAGGAGGCCGGTTGGAGCCCCGCCCCGGCACCGGCTCCCCCCGACGCAGACCCCGCGCTGGCCGAGGAGGTCCGCCAGGTCGTGGTGGCCGGGAACGCCCGCCGCCGTTCCCGTGGCCTCGCGCCGCTCGACGTGGAGGCCGAGGTCGCGCGGCGGATGCGCGAGCGGTGACGGCGGCGCGCGGGGTTAGAATGGCGACCATGGAGACCCGCCGCTTCGGCGACACCGACCTCGAGACGTCCGCCGTCGGCTTCGGGACCTGGGCGCTCGGGTCCGACTGGTGGGGCGAGCACGAGGATCCGAACGTCCTCGTCGCCCGGGCGCTCGAGCTCGGGATCACCTTCTTCGACACCGGGGACACCTACGGACAGGGCCTCAACGAGGAGCTCGTCGGGACGGCGCTCGCCCGGGCCGGAGCCCGCCGCGACGCGATCCAGATCTCGACCAAGTTCGGCTACCTGCTCGACAGCGAGCGGACCGATCACGGCGAGTCGGAGCGCCCCCACGACTGGTCGGGCGCCCACACCCGGCGCGCGCTCGAGGCGAGCCTCCGGCGTCTGCAAACCGACTATGTCGACCTCTACCAGCTCCACAACCCGCGCATGGACGCGCTCGACCACGACGAGCTCTTCACCGAGCTCGAAGCGCTCAAGGCTGACGGTAAGATCCGCCACTACGGCGTCGCCCTCGGGCCGAAGATCGGCTGGCGCGACGAGGGCGTGCGGGCGCTCGAGGAGCGGCCGATCACGTCGCTGCAGACCGTCTACAACATGCTCGAGCAGGACCCGGGCGCCGCGTTCCTCGCCCACGCCGAGGCCCGCGGTGCCGGCGTGATCGCCCGGGTGCCGACCTCGAGCGGCCTGCTCGAGGGCCAGCTGACCCCGGAGCACACCTTCGAGGGCAACGACCACCGTCGCCACCGCCCGCGGTCCTGGCTGATCGACGGCCTCAAGAAGGTCGACCAGCTCGACTTCCTCCGCCGCGACGGCGAGCGGACGCTCGCCCAGGCGGCCTACGGCTTCATCCTCGCCCAGCCGGCGATCGCCACCGTCGTCCACACCGTCAACACCTGCGCCCAGATCGAGGAGTGGAGCGCCGCCACCGACGTCCCGCCGCTCGACGATGACGAGCTCGCCGCCTTCGACGAGCTCTACCGCTCGGGCTTCGGCCTGCTGGCGCGGCAGGGCTCCCCGCCCGCCTGATGGCGAACGGCTGGCCGCGCTCGGCCGCCTGCGCGGCCCGGCGATGATCGACGTCGCGCTGACCGCCGCCGGCGTCCGGCCGGCCCGAGTGGCCGTGGTCATCGACGTCCTCCGGGCGACCACGACGATCGCCCAGGCCCTGGCCGGCGGTTACGAGCGGGTCCTCTGCACGACCAGCCGCGACCGGGCGCTCGAGCTGGGCGCCGACGGACGGGTGCTCGCCGGCGAGGAGGGCTGCGTCCCGCCGCCGGGCTTCGACCTCGGCAACTCGCCGGCCGACGTCGAGACCGCCACGGGACGGGAGCTCGTCCTGGCCACCTCCAACGGCACGCCGGCGATCGTCGCCGCCGCCCGGCAGGCCGAGGTGACCCTGCTCGGGTGCCTTGGCAACCTCGCGGCGCTCGTCGAGATCCTCCGCGAGGCCGTGGAGACCGAGGACGTGCTGCTCGTATGCTCGGGCACCAACGGCCGGCTGGCGCTCGAGGACGTTTACGTCGCCGGGCGCATCGTCGCCGCACTCGGCGGCGAGCGGACCGACGCGGCCGAGATGACGGCGCTGGTAGCCGCGGCCTCGCCGGACGCCGACCGGATCCTCCGCGAGAGCACCAACGGGCGGCTGCTGGTCGAGGTCGGGCTCGAAGCGGACATCGCCTGGTGCGCGCGTGAGGACACGATCGACCTTGTGCCGCGCGTCGCCTCGGTGCGCGAGGACGTCGCCGAAATCGCCGCGCCGGCCGCCGGAGACAACCCCTTAACATAACCATTGCTCTATTGATACGCGAGAACTCTTCAGTATTTTTTCTGGGTTTGAGGGTCATAATGGTCTGCGAGACACGAGTCCAAAGGAAAGTGAGCTAAGTCCTGATGAGCACACCCGAAGGCAACGGAGCGCCTCCGAAGAAGGATCGCTGGACTTCTGGGGTGACGCCCTACGCCGAGATGGGCTACTGGGATGCCGACTACGAGCCCAAGGCCACCGACGTGCTGTGCGCCTTCCGCATCACCCCGCAGCCCGGGGTCGACGCCATCGAGGCAGCCGCCGCGGTCGCCGGTGAGTCCTCCACAGCGACGTGGACCGTCGTCTGGACGGACCGCCTTACCCCCTACCAGCACTACCAGGCGAAGGCCTACTCGGTCGAAGAGGTTCCCGGCACCGAGGGCCAGTACATCGCCAAGATCGCTTACGACATCGACCTTTTCGAGGAGGGGTCGGTCGCGAACCTGACCTCGTCGATCATCGGCAACGTCTTCGGCTTCAAGGCGCTCAAGGCGCTCCGGCTCGAGGACATGCGGATCCCGGTGGCCTACCTCAAGACGTTTCCCGGCCCCCCCCACGGGATCGTCATGGAGCGCGAGTACCTCGACAAGTTCGGTCGGCCGCTCCTCGGAGCAACCGTCAAGCCGAAGCTCGGCCTGTCGGCCAAGAACTACGCCCGCGTCGTCTACGAGGCGCTGCGCGGCGGGCTCGACTTCACCAAGGACGACGAGAACATCAACTCCCAGCCGTTCATGCGCTGGCGCGACCGCTACTGCTTCGCGATCGAGGCCGTGGAGCGCGCCCAGGCGGCGAGCGGCGAGGTCAAGGGTCACTACATGAACGTGACCGCCGCGACGATGGAGGACATGTACGAGCGGGCCGAGTTCGCCAAGTCGATCGGCTCGGTCATCATCATGATGGACCTCACCGTCGGCTACACGGCGATGAGCTCGATGTCGAACTGGGCGCGGGCCAACGGGTGCATCCTGCACCTCCACCGGGCCGGCCACGGGACCTACACGCGCCAGAAGACCCACGGCGTCAGCTTCCGCGTGATCGCCAAGTGGTGCCGCATGCTCGGCGTCGACCACGTCCATGCCGGGACCGTCGTCGGCAAGCTCGAGGGCGACCCGAACATGATCAAGGGCTACTACGACGTGCTGCGTCAGCGCTACAACCACGCCAACCCGGAGACCGGGATCTACTTCGACCAGGACTGGGCCTCGCTGGCCGGCGTCATGCCGGTCGCCTCGGGCGGCATCCACGCCGGCCAGATGCACCAGCTGCTCGAGTACCTCGGCGAGGACGTCGTGCTCCAGTTCGGCGGCGGGACGATCGGCCACCCGATGGGCATCGCGGCCGGAGCCACGGCCAACCGCGTCGCTGTCGAGGCGATCATATGCGCCCGCAACGAGGGCAAGGACTACTTCAACGAGGGT
>JBPCNA010000070.1:0-26389 GCA_051001735.1 Solirubrobacteraceae bacterium | reverse complement strand
GCCCTGGCCGCGCCCGGGGCCGGCCGCCGCGGCGGTCGTGCTGCTCGCGGTGGCCGGAGGCTTCTTCGCCCAGCGCCACTACCAGAGCCACCGCTACCAGGCCTACGGCCGCGACCCCGCCCTCGGGCGGATCTTCCGCTGGGCCCAGGACGTCCACGGGGCGCGGATCGCCGTCGCCGGGACCTTCCTCAGCTACCCCCTCTACGGGCGCGACCTCTCCAACCGCGTCGTCTACGTCGGCCGCCACGGGCCGCACCACGACTTCGGCCCGGCCGCGACCTGCGACGACTGGCGCCTCGCCCTGCTGCGCGGCCGCTTCGACTACGTCGTGGTCACCCCGCCGCTCAAGGTCCTCGCCGCGGTCGGCTCGCCCGAGCTGCGCTGGACGGCCGACGATCCCGCCGCCGCGGTGGCCCTCGACGCCGGTCCCGGCTACGTCGTCTTCCGGCTCACCCGGCCGCTGCGCCGCTGCGCCCCGACCGAGCCGGTGCGCTCCTGACACCCGCCGGCGCTCCATGGCAAGAGGGTCCTCGAGCCGGGCGACTGCGCGCTTGCCCGCCCCGGTCCGGCTGCCGCCGCGACGCCGTATAGATTCCTCCCGGACGGGGACAACTACCGGTACAGTAACCGGGCAGTCGAGATGGGGGTACCACTTCGGGCCGGTCTCGACGCCCGGCGCCAGTCGCCAATCGGCGAGCGTCATCTGAACATCTTGCGCCTTCGACGCCAACATGCGAGCGCCACATCGCGGCCCGATGGCCCGCGACGCGTGCTGATCCTCTCGGCCAACGTCGGCGAGGGCCACGCCGCCGCCGCCCGCGCCCTCCACGAGCAGCTCGAGCAGGGGCCCGACCCGGTCGAGGTGACGGTGATCGACGGGCTGCGCGGGATGGGGCGGCTCCTCCACTACGTCGTCGAGGACGGCTACCGGACCCAGCTGCGGCTGATGCCCTGGTCCTACTCGCTGATGTACTGGATGCTCGAGCACCTCGCCCCCGCCCGCTTCGTGGCCAAGAAGCTGCTCTACCGGCTCGGGGCCCGCAAGCTCCGCGCCCGCATCGCCGAGCACGCCCCCGACGTGATCGTCTCGACCTACCCGGCGGTCACCGTCGTCCTCGGCCGGCTCCGCCAGCGCGGCCTCGTCGACGCCCTCACGCTCGCCACGATCACCGACATGACCGGGCTGTTCTTCTGGGCCCAGCGCGGCATCGACATGCACCTCGTGATGTACGACGAGTCGGTCGCCCCGGTCGAGCGGATCGCCGGCTCGAACAGCGTCCGCCTCGTCCGGCCCCTGATCTCCGGCCAGTTCCTCGAGCCGTGCGACCGCGCGGCCGCCCGGACCGCCCTCGGCCTCCCGACCGACGGCAAGGTGATCATCGTCTCCGGCGGCGGCTGGGGCGTCGGCGACATCGCCGGCGCCGTCGGCGAGCTCGCCCAGATCCCCGACGCCACGCTGGTCTGTCTCGCCGGCAAGAACGACGCGATCCGCGAGCGGCTCGCCAACCGCTTCGCCGGCAACCCCCGCGTCCAGGTGCTCGGGTTCACCGACAAGATGTCCGATCTGCTCGCCGCCGCCGACGTGCTCGTCCATTCGACCGGCGGGGTCACCTGCCTCGAGGCGATGGCCCGCGGCTGCCCGGTCGTCTCCTACGGCCTGCCCGTCGGCCACGCCAAGATCAACACCCAGGCGATGGCCGACCTCGACCTCGTGCGGCTGGCCGGCACGACCGACGAGCTGATCGAGCTGGTGACCTCGAGCTGCGCCGACCGGCGGGCCACCGCCGCCGCCCCTGCGCTCGCCCCACCGGCCGCCGAGATCGTCCTCGGCTCGCCCCGGCGGGTGGCCACGATTCCCGCCTGGCGGCCGCGCCTGGCCCAGGCCGGCGTCTCGATGATGCTCCTGCTCACCAGCGGCACCTGGGCGCTCTCGACCGACGAGGTCACCGCCGCCCTCGGCAAGGTGCTCGGCGTCCACTACGTCCGCACGGTGGCCACCACCCAGCCCGACGTGTTCGTCGTCGTCCGCGCCCCGCAGCCGGAGATCCCGGCGGTGGCCGCCCACCTCAAGCGCCTCGGCGTCCACGCCTCCTTCGCCCTGACCAGTGTCCCCACCGCGGCAACCCTGGCGACGCTCCGCAGCTTCGGCGACGCACCGATGTGCGAGGTCGACCGGGCCCGGGCCCTGCGCTGGATGCAGACGCGCGGCAAGCTCCGCCGCGAGGCGAGCGCCCTCCACCTGCGGCGGCACTTCTTCTACCTCTCCCCCCAGAGCGGCCTGACCGCCGGCCAGCTGATGCTCGCCTCGACGGCCGGGGCCCGGCCCGTAGTCGGGTCGGTGCAGATCTCCGCGACCTCGCCCGTGCCCCAACAGCCGCTCCGCCGGGGCGACGTCGCCGTCGTCAACCTCGACGGGTCGGCCGCCTCGCTCGCCTCGTTCGACCGCTTCGCCGCCGAGCTGACCGCCGAGCGGCTCCACGGCGTGACGTTCTCCTCGCTGGCCCGCTGAGCCTCAGCCCGGTGCCGTCTCCTCGACGGCCGTGAGCGCCAGCAGCAGGCGCGACCGGCCGAGCACGGTCGCCCCGGCCAGGAGCACCAGCAGGCAGGCCATCAGCGGCACGCCGGCGTAGGCGGTGGCAAACAGGCTCTCGCCGAGAAGGACGGCGGCCAGCCCGACCGGCACGACGGTCTGGACGACGAAGACGACCGGGGCGACCTGGATCGCCGGGCGCACCTGGAGGGCGCTCATCTCGCTCAAGAGGCCGAGGCCCGACGCGGCCGCCGTGGCCGCCGCCCAGGCCAGCGCGGTCGACCAGTGGGAGCCGGCGAGGGCGTCCGAGACGAGCTTCGACATGACCCCGCTCCAGGCGAAGCAGAAGCCGGCGCCGAGCATCGTCACCACCGGGAACGACCGTCCGGCCATCCGCAGTACGTAGGGAAGGCTCGAGGCGATCGCGAGCAGGACGAGGACGATGGCCAGCGTCGTCTGGTCGGTGTGATGGGTGGTCCGTTCCGGCGCGACCAGCGCGATCCCGGCGACCCCGGCGATGATCGCCGCCATCGCGGCGACCTCCCGCCGTCCGGCCGACTCGCCGAGCATCCGCTGGGCGACCAGGAGCAGCGCGATCAGGCCGGAGGCGAGGGCCGGCTGAACGATGACCAGCGGCGCGAACGAGAGGGCGACGAGCTGCAGCGGCCAGCCGAGCACGGTCATCGCCGTCCCGGCCAACCAGCGCCGGCGGCGCAGCAGGTCGCCGAGGAGCTGCACGCGGAGGCCGTGTTCGACTTCGGTCTCGCGGGCGTCGAGCGCCTGGACGGCGATCCCTAGGCTGTACAGCGTGGAGGCGGCAGCAGCCGCTGCGATGCCGAACAGCAGGGAGATCATGGCGCACGGCGATCATCGCAGCACCGGCAGCTCGACGGTGCTGGCGGGCGGCGGAGCCGCGCTCGCCACGGCCTACCTCCTGCCGGGCGCCGCCCAGAAGGTGGCGCCGCTGCGCCGGGCGCTCGGCATCGGCGAGCGCACCCGGTCGGGAATGGGGGTCGGCCTGACCTTCGACGACGGGCCTCACCCCGCCGGGACCCCGGCCGTGCTCGCCGTCCTCGCCGAGCGCCGGGTGCGCGCCAGCTTCTTCCTCGTCGGCGAGCAGGTCGCCCGCGACGCGGGGCTCGCCGCCGAGATCGTCGCCGCCGGCCACCGGATCGGGCTCCACTGCGACCGCCACCGCAACCTCCTGCGCCTCGGGCCGCGCGCCGTCTGGGAGGACATCGCCCGAGCGCGCGGCCGCATCGAGGACGCGACCGGGTCAGGCATCGAGCTCTACCGCCCGCCCTACGGCGTGTTCAACGCCGCCGCCCTCCTGATCGCCCGGACGAGTGGCTGGCGGCCCCTCCTGTGGACCCACTGGGGGCGCGACTGGGAGGCCCGGGCCACCCCCGAGTCGATCGCCCGCCGCCTGACCGGGCCGGGACTCGGACCGGGGTCGGTGCTCCTCCTCCACGACGCCGACGACTACGGCGCGCCCGGCTCCTGGCAGCGGACGGCGGCTGCCCTGCCGCTGGTGCTCGACGAGCTCGAGCGCCGCGGCCTCGAGACGACGACCGACGTCTGACCGGCTCCGGCCGGCCGGAGTCAGCCGACCGGGCCGACGGCCGCGCGCTGGCCCCACGACCAGGCGCTCGGCCGAGCCCGGGCCATGACCGAGTGGGCGACCAGCGCCGCGAGCAGGGCGACGACGGCGCCGGTGAGGGCGTCGAAGACGAAGTGGTTGGCCGTGACGAGGATGACCGTCAGGACGACCAGCGGGTAGAGCGCCGCCATCACGCGCAGCCACGGGCGGTGGGTCAGGCGCATGGCGCTGACCCCGACGAGCAGGGCGAAGCACATGTGCATGCTCGGGACCGCCGCGTACGGGTTGACGAACATCGACACGGCGCCCGAGTCCTGGTCGATGTGGGCGATCGCGTGGATCGTGTCGATGAACCCGTATTGCGGGAACAGACGCGGCGGGGCGACCGGGACGGCCAGGTGCACGACGAGGGCGACGCCCATGGCCACGAAGAACATGTTGCGCACGAAGTAGAAGATCTCGTTGCGGGAGGCGTAGAGGATCACCAGGAAGAGCAGGTTGACCGTGAACTGGGCGTTCAGGTAGATCCAGTTGGCCGCCTCGATCAGCTCGTGGTGGCCGACGACCAGCGACTGGAGGTGCGGCTCCCAGAAGGTCCCGGTGGCCCGCTCGAGCGAGATCAGCCACTCGCCGTTGGCGAGGGCGAGGTTGGTGTTCCCGGCGACGAGCCCGCGCACGCCCTCGTAGAGGAGGTCGGCGAGGCCCCAGAGGGCGAGCTGGCGCAGGACATCGGGCCAGCCGTGCGGCAGGCGGCGGCCGATCCGCGCCACCACCGAGCCCTTGCGGCGATCATCAGGTGTTCGTACAACCATCGCCGACTCAAACCTACCGGATCGACGGCGCTCCGGCGGGACGCACGTAGGCATCTCGACATCAGTTCTCCGGACGGAGCGGCGGCGCCGCGGACTCGGCTCGGGTACCGTCAAGCATCCGTCCGGGCTGACCGACGAGGTCCGCGGGGCCCGCGTGGCACGTGTCACAAAGTTGTTACAAAGTGCCCGTGCGTGTAGAGTCCGGGGCGAGCACTGCCGCCCCCAAGGACGCAGTCTCGGTCCCGCGCGAGGCCCCGGCGCGGGCTTTCGCCGCTTTGGGGTCGTCCTCATGGCTCATCCCATCGCCCCCCACCCGACAGATATCGCCGACCCCATGACCGTTTCGCCCCGAGGCGCCGCGACGACCCCTCCGACGGGCCGGCATCGTCCGAGCCTGCTCTATACCATGCCCCGGGCCTCCCGTCGAGCCCCGACCGGGTCCACCGATTTGCCCCGCCCCCGCCCCTCCACCGCCGACCGCGACGCAGACGGTGTTCGTTCTCTGCGCGGGCGGCGACGGCGCGTCGCCGGCGGCGACCGCGCCGACGCCAAGAGCGGCCGCGGCGGTCCTCCGCGACTAGCCCGCCGTGCCGCGTGCGCGCTGCTCGGGCAGCGTCCGGGGGGCCTCCGGTGGCAGTAGGCGTCCGCGCGACGTTCGAGCAGCCGTCCATGGTGGTCCTGCGGTACCTGGATGTCGCGCTCGTGGTCCTCGCGGCCGTGCCCGCCCTCGTTCTCGGTGCCCCCGCCGTCGGTTACGCGATCGGAGCAGGCGGCTACGTCCTCCAGCGCGTGATCGCCGCCAACGACCGGCGCTGGGTGTCGAAGGCGGGCACCCCGCAGCACCAGTTCGCGATGGAGTTGTTCGCCCGCTTCGGACGGATCTGGCTGATGGCCGGCGCGATCATCGCCGCCGGGCTCATCGCCCGGGCGAACGGGCTCACCGCCGCCCTCGTCATCTTCGGCGCCTACTCGGTCGCCTTCGTCATCCGGGTGAGCTCCGGGCCACCCCAGAGGAGAAGCACGTCATGACCAAGAAGCGCAAGATCCTGCTCGGGGTCGCGGCCGTCTACGTCCTCGGCCTGGTCGTCTTCGCCGTGCTGTTCGGCATCAAGGGCCACAAGAACGAGGGGTTCCTCCCGCAGGAGGAGTTCCACCTCCTCACCTGGTTCACGATCATCGGCCCGATCACCTTCAACAAGGGCGTGCTCTACCTGTTGATCGCCGCGGCGATGACGATCGGGACCATGACCTGGGTCTCCAAGCGCATGACGATGCGACCGAACCGGGTGCAGACCGCGGTCGAGGCCTTCTACAACCTGACGGTCGGCATGACCCGCGAGAACATGGACAACCGGATGGCGAAGAAGTGGTTCCCCGTCATCTGCACCCTGTTCCTCTTCATCCTCTTCTCGAATCTGATCGGCTACATCCCGCTGCCGGTCAACTCCGGCGAGAGCTTCAAGCTCTTCGGCCTCGACATCCCGTCGTTCCAGATCTACGCGGCCGACACGAACGTCGGGTTCCCGTTGATGCTCGCGCTGATCGTCTTCTTCGCGTTCAATTACGAGGGCGTCAAGGCCCACGGGCCGATCGGCTACCTCAAGAGCCTGGTGCCCGACGGTGTCGAGGGCGGGATGAAGGCCTTCATCTTCCCGCTGGAGATCGTCTCGAATTTCCTGCGGCTGCTTTCGCTGACCATCCGTCTCTGGGCCAACCTGCTCGCCGGCCACCTGCTGATCGCGTTCATGGCGGGGGACCTCGCCGTGCTCCTCGGCCTCCAGCTGCTCGGCTGGTTCACGCTGCCCTTCGGGATCGTCCTCTTCCTCTTCGAGTCCGTCCTCATCGCCGGCCTCCAAGCCTTCATCTTCGCCATCCTGGCGGCCATCTACCTCGGTAGCGCCGTGACCAAGCACTGAGCCACCGTGTCCGCAACCAGCACCACACCAAGGAGCCCCGAGTAATGCTTGCTGTAGAAGTCTTCAACACCCTGGCGGCCGCGGCCGCCACGCCCGAAATGTACGGTGTCGAAGCCGGTAAAGCGATCGCGCTCGGCGTCGGCGCCGGCGGCGGCGCGGCCGGTGCCGGTGCCGGCATCGGCATGCTGTTCGGCAAGGTCATCGAGTCGGTGACGCGGCAGCCGGAGATGCGCGACGAGATCGCCTCGATCCAGTGGCTCGGCTTCGCCCTCACCGAAGCCTGCTTCTTCTACGGCCTGGTGGGCGGGTTCATCGCCTTCTTCCTCTAAGTCGATGGCTGCCTCTGACACCCTCGCCGCCAGCAGCGGCTCCTGGCTGATCACCCCCGATGTGGGGATCATGTTCTGGACGCTGCTCGTCTTCGCGATCTCCCTCTACATCCTCAACAAGGCCGTCTTCCCGCGCATCCGCGACGCGCTCGACCAGCGCCAGGCCGCGATCGAGGAGTCGATCGATTCAGCCGCCCGCGTCAAGAGCGAGGCGGACGAGATCCTCGCGGAGTACCGCGAGCGTCTGCAGGAGGCGCGCAAACAGGCCGAGGAGATCCTCGCCCGGGCGCACAAGTCTGCCGAGTCGGAGCAGAAGCGGGCGCTCGCTGAGGCCAAGGAGCGGCGCGAGGAGCTGCTCGAGCAGACGCGTCGCGACGTCGAGGCCGAGACTCGGCGGGCGATCCTCGAGATCCGGGCCGAGGTCGCCAACCTGACGATCCTCGCCACCGAGAAGGTCACGCGCAAGCACCTCACCGAGGAGGATCAGAAGCGCCTTGTCGAGGAGGCGCTCTCGGAGCTCGACTTCACCGCCCTGGCCGCCGGCTCCGAGCACAACTAGTCATGGAGGAGATCGCGATCGTCTACGCACGCTCGCTGTTCGAGGTCGCCCGTGAACAGGGCGACCTCGACACGGTGCGCGACCAGCTCACGCAGTTCGCCGAGGCCCTCGACGAGAACCGCGATCTCCAGGTCTTCTTCTTCTCGCCGTACTTCTCGACCCAGGAGAAGAAGGACGGGCTCGGCGCGATGCTCGACGACGCCGAACCGGCGCTCACCAACTTCCTCGAGCTCCTGCTGGAGAAGCACCGGATGCCGGCGATCTTCCGCATCAAGCGCCAGCTCGACCGGCTCTGGGAGGAGGAGAACCGGCTGCTGCCGGTGCAGATCACCAGCGCCACCCCCCTCGACAAGGCGACGATCGCCGAGATCGGCAAGCGGATCGGCGAGCAGACAGGGCGCAAGGTGGAGCTCACCTCCCACGTCGAGCCCGACATCCTCGGCGGCCTCGTCGTCCAGGTCGGGAACTCGATCCTCGACGCGTCGATCGCCAATCGCCTCGAACAACTACGCAAGCAAGTCGCCAGGGCCTAGTGCACCGACTAGTGGACCACACGGCGGGCCGTCCCGCGACGCAAGGAGCCTGAAACCGAAATGCGCATCAAGCCGGACGAAATCACCAGCATTCTCAAGAGCCGCATCGAAGGGCTCGACGCCGACGGCGCCTCGCTGACCGAGGTCGGGACCGTGCTCTCCGTCGGGGACGGCATCGCCCGCATCCACGGCCTCGAGAACGCGATGTCGTTCGAGATGCTCGAGCTCCCCCACGACGTCACCGGTCTCGCCCTCAACCTCGAGTCCGACAACGTCGGCACCGTGCTCTTCGGCGACTGGGACAAGATCGTCGAGGGCGACACCGTCAAGCGGACCGGCCGCCTGCTCGAAATCCCGGTCGGTGAGGCCCTGCTCGGGCGGATCGTCTCCCCGCTCGGCGCCCCGCTCGACGGCAAGGGCGAGATCGAGACGACCGAGACCCGTCCGGCCGAGTTCAAGGCCCCCGGCGTCGTCCAGCGCCAGCCGGTCACCGAGCCGATGCAGACCGGCATCAAGGCGATCGACTCGATGATCCCGATCGGCCGCGGCCAGCGCGAGCTGATCATCGGCGACCGCCAGACCGGCAAGACGACGATCGGTATCGACACGATCATCAACAACAAGGATTCCGGCGTCATCTCGGTCTACGTCGCGATCGGCCAGCGCATGGCCACCGTCGTCGCCATCGCCGAGACGCTCCGCGAGGCCGGCGCGCTCGACAACACGATCATCGTCGCCGCCGCCGCCGACGAGGCCGCCCCGATCAAGTTCCTCGCTCCCTACGCCGGCTGCGCGATGGCCGAGTACTTCCTCTACAAGGGCGGCGCCGCCCTCTGCGTCTACGACGACCTGACCAAGCACGCCTACGCCTACCTCCAGATGTCGCTGCTGCTGCGCCGCCCCCCGGGCCGCGAGGCCTACCCGGGTGACGTCTTCTATCTCCACTCGCGGCTGCTCGAGCGCGCGGTCAAGCTCTCCGACGAGCTCGACGGCGGGTCGCTCACCGCGCTCCCGATCATCGAGACCCAGGCCGGCGACGTCTCGGCCTACATCCCGACCAACGTGATCTCGATCACCGACGGGCAGATCTTCCTCGAGCCGAAGCTCTTCTACTCGGGTGTCCGGCCGGCCATCAACGTCGGCATCTCCGTCTCCCGCGTCGGCGGCAACGCCCAGATCGGGCCGATGAAGAAGGTCGCCGGCCGGCTCAAGCTCGAGCTGTCCCAGTACCGCGAGCTCGAGGCGTTCTCGCAGTTCGGCTCCGACCTCGACGCCGACACCCAGCGCACGCTGGCCCGCGGCGCCCGCCTGGTCAAGGCGCTCAACCAGAACGAGCGCTCGCCGCTCGCCGTCGAGGATCAGGTGATCCAGGTGTTCGCCGCGACCAACGGCTTCCTCGACCGCATCTCGGTCGACCGGGTGCCCGAGTTCCTCGACCGGCTGATCGGCTTCATGCGCGACGAGCAGGACGACATCCGGGCGAAGATCGCCGACGGCGACTGGAAGGAAGGCACCCAGGAGGCGCTCAAGAAGGCGGTCGCCCAGTTCGCCGAGGAGTTCGGTTACGACCTCGACGAGGAGGGACTGCCGACCGACGACTCCGACGCCCCCGAGCCCGCCGCCAAGCGTCCGGCCCCCGCTGACGACGACGACGAGTCCGCCTCGGCCGACGACGACGACGCCGAGCTCGCCACCGCCGCCGGCACCGGCGACGGCGACGGCGCGGCGTCCTAGTCGTGCCGGCCAACCCCCACCGGCGCCGCTGATGTCCCAGCGCGACGTCAAGAACCGCATCGGCAGCTTCAAGAACGTGCAGAAGATCACGCGGGCGATGGAGGCCGTCTCCGCCGCCCGCCTGCGCCGCGCCGAGCAGCGCATCGTCTCCCTGCGCCCCTACGCCGGTGCGCTCCGCCGGATGACCCGGCAGGCCGCCGAGGCGGCAGGCAGCAGCGAGGCCGCGCGGCTGCCGCTGCTCGCGGCGCACGACAGCCAGCAGAAGGTCGGCCTCCTGCTCATCACCGCCGACCGCGGACTGGCCGGCGCCTTCAACTCGCAGGTGCTCCGGGCGGGGATCCGCGCCGCCGCTGAGTTCGAGGCCGCCGGGCAGACGCCTGTCTGGTTCGCCTCGGGCCGCCGCGGCGTCTCCTCGCTGCGCTTCCGGGGCAAGGAGGTCGCCGGCGCCTACACCGGCTTCACCGACCGGCCGAGCTACTCCGACGCCCGCAACATCGCCGGTGACGTGATGACCGCCTACGTCGACGGCAAGGTCGACCGGGTCGACATCTTCTACAACAACTTCGTCTCGGCGCTGACCCAGACCCTGACCCGGGAGACGCTGCTGCCGATCTCCGAGGCGACGATCTTCGGCGAGGACGAGGAGGCCGGGACCGACGAGGTCGACGGCGCCGAGAAGCCCCGCCATCGCGCGCTCGTCGAGTACGAGCCAGACCCCCAGGAGATCCTCCGCCGGCTCGTGCCCGACTACGTCGAGATCTCGATCTACCGGGCCCTGCTCGACTCGACGGCCTCCGAGCACGGCGCCCGGATGACCGCGATGCGCAGCGCCTCGGAGAACGCCGGAGAGCTGATCGAGGATCTCACCCTCGAGCTGAACCGCGCCCGCCAGGCGGACATAACCGCGGAGATAATGGAAGTAGTCGCCGGCGCAGAGTCGCTGGTCTAGCGGCCGCGACTCAAGACAAGGAGCCACCACCTGATGGAAGCAGCAACCACCCCCAAGGACGCCAAGGCCAAGGAATCCGAGGCCGAGGCCACCAACACCGGCCGGATCGACGAGATCCAGGGCGTCGTCATCGATGCCGTCTTCTCGAGCGAGCTGCCGGAGATCAACAGCGCGATCACGATCGAGCGCCCCGACGGCGGCGTCCTCGTCTGCGAGGTCCAGCAGCACCTCGGCGACGATCGCGTCCGCGCGGTCGCCATGGACACGACCGACGGCCTGGCCCGCGGCATGACGGTGGTCGACACCGGCGGCCCGATCACCGTCCCGGTCGGCGACATCACCCTCGGGCGGATCTTCAACGTGCTCGGCGACCTGATCGACGAGGGTGAGCCGCTGCCCGACGACGTCGAGCGCCGCCAGATCCACCAGCCGGCGCCGCGGGTCGAGGATCTGACCCCGACGACGGAGATGTTCGAGACGGGCATCAAGGTCATCGACCTGCTCGCGCCCTACGCCAAGGGCGGCAAGGTCGGTCTGTTCGGCGGGGCCGGCGTCGGCAAGACGGTGCTGATCCAGGAGCTGATCAACAACCTGGCCAAAGAGCACGGCGGCCTGTCGGCCTTCTGCGGCGTGGGCGAGCGCTCCCGCGAGGGCAACGACCTCTGGCTGGAGATGAAGGAGTCGGGCGTCATCGACAAGACGATGCTCGTCTTCGGCCAGATGAACGAGCCCCCCGGAGCCCGCATGCGGGTCGCGCTGACCGGCCTGACGATGGCCGAGTACTACCGCGACAAGGGGCAGGACGTGCTCCTCTTCATCGACAACATCTTCCGCTTCGTCCAGGCCGGCTCCGAGGTCTCGGCACTGCTCGGGCGGATGCCCTCCCAGGTCGGCTACCAGCCGACGCTCGAGACGGAGATGGGCCAGCTCCAGGAGCGGATCACCTCGACCCGGACCGGCTCGGTCACCTCGATCCAGGCGATCTACGTCCCGGCCGACGACCTCACCGACCCGGCGCCGGCGTCGGTCTTCGCCCACCTCAACGCGACCACCACGCTGAACCGGGCGATCGCCGAGAAGGGCATCTACCCGGCCGTCGACCCGCTCGACTCGACCTCGACGATCCTCAAGCCCGACGTCCTCGGCGAGGAGCACTTCGCCGTGGCCAACGAGGTCAAGGAGGTCCTCCAGCGCTACAAGGAGCTCCAGGACATCATCGCCATCCTCGGCATCGACGAGCTCTCCGACGAGGACAAGATCATCGTCCAGCGGGCGCGCAAGGTCGAGCGCTTCCTCTCCCAGCCGTTCTTCGTCGCCGAGCAGTTCACCGGCACTCCGGGCGCCTACGTCCCGATCGCCGAGACGATCCGCGGCTTCAAGGAGATCCTCGCCGGCAAGCACGACGACATCCCCGAGCGCGTCTTCCTGCTCAAGGGCACGATCGACGAGGTCGTCAAGGCGGCCAGGGGCGAGCGGGGCGAGAAGGACGAGGCCGACGAGGGCGCGAAGGCCGACGAGGACGAGAAGGCCGACGACTAATGGCCCGCACGAAGTTCACAGTCGAGGTACTCACCCCGGAGGGCGAGGTCTTCAACGAGGAGGTCGAGATGGTCTCGACCCGCACGACGCTCGGCTCGATCGGCATGCTGGCCAACCACTCGCCGATCCTCGCCACGCTCGAGCCGACGGAGCTCCGGCTCTACCGGTCAGACAGCGACATCGTCCGCTTCGCCCAGGCCGAGGGGTATCTGCAGGTGTCTGAGAACCGGGCGCTCGTGCTCGTCGAGGAGGCGGTCGACCCGAGCGGGCTCGACCGCGGTGAGCTCGAGGCGAAGCTCGACCGGGCCCGCAAGGACGCCGAGGCCGCTCCGGCGGACAGCGAGGAGCTCGCCCGCGCCCAGCGCGACGCTCGCCGCGCCGAGGCCTTCCTCAAGGTGGCCGGCGACCACTAGTGGTCTGCGGGGAGTGCCCGCCCGTCGCTACGACCTGATCGTCGTCGGCATGGGGTCGGGCGGGATGGTCGCCGCCGGCTTCGCCGCGTCGCTCGGGCTGCGGGTCGCCTGCGTCGAGCGCGACCGCCTCGGCGGCGACTGCCTGTGGACGGGCTGTGTCCCGAGCAAGGCGCTGCTTGCCTCGGCCCGGGCCGCCCACACGATCCGCACGGCCGATCGCTTCGGGCTCGCGGCGGTCGCCGGGCCCCTCGACACGGCGCGGGTGCTCGAGCGCATCCGCCGCGTCCAGGGGACGATCGCCGCCGGCGAGGACAGCCCGGCCCGCTTCGAGGCGCTCGGCTGCGAGCTGCATCGCGGGGCGGCGCGGCTGGCCGGACCCCACGCCGTCGAGGTCGACGGGCGCACGCTCGACGGCCGCTTCATCCTCCTGTGCACCGGGAGCCGCCCGCGCGTCCCAGATATCCCCGGCCTCGCCGAGGCTGGGTTTCTCACCTCGGAGACCGTCTGGGATCTCCCGCGCCTCCCCGCCAGCGTGATCATGATCGGAGCCGGCCCGGTGGCGATCGAGCTGGCCCAGGGGGTCCGGCGCCTCGGCGTGGCGGCGACCGTGCTCGGCCGGGGGCCGCGGGCGCTGGCCCGCGACGAGCCGGAGCTGGCCGCCGCGCTCGTCGGCATCCTCCGCGCCGAGGGGGTCACCGTCGAGTCCGGTGTGGCGGTCGACCGGGTCGACCGGATCGACCGGGCCGACCGGGCCGGCGGCGAGAAGGTCGTCCACGCCGGCGGGCGGAGCTGGCGGGCGCAGGAACTCCTGATCGCCGCCGGCCGCGTGCCGAACCTCGACGGCCTCGGGCTGGCCGAGGTCGGCATCGACGCCGGACCGGCCGGCGTCTCGGTCGACGACGGCTACCGGACCGCCGTGCGGAGCGTCTACGCCGTCGGCGACCTCGCCGGCCGCCACCAGTTCACCCACACGGCCGGCTTCGAGGCGGCCCGGGCGGTGCGCAACATGTTCATCCCCGGGCGGGCCCGCCGGGCCTTCACCGTGCCGTGGACGACGTTCACCGATCCCGAGCTCGCTCACGTCGGGCTGACCGCGAAGGAGGCCCGGGCGGCGGACGGCGGCGATCGCCGGATCGCGGTCTGGCGCCGCGGGCTCGGGACGTCCGATCGGGCGCTGGCCGAGGAGCACGCCGACGGCGCCGTCATGATCGTGACCGACCGGGGCCGCGTCGTCGGTGCGCATGTGTTGGCGCCGTCGGCCGGCGAGCTGATCGGCGAGCTCGCGCTGGCCGTCGAGCGGCGGTTGCGGCTGACCGATCTCGCCGGCGTCGTCCACGTCTATCCGACGATCGCCGTCGCGATCCAGCAGCTGGCCGGCGAAGCCGCGGCCGCCGGCGCCCGCCGCTACGTGTGGCCGCGCCCTCGGCGGACTGAGGACTAGTCTCCCGGGATGGACGAGCGTCAACTCGCCGGCCGTCTGATCGCCTACGACACCTCGTGCGACGAGGGGCTGCGGAGCGCCGCCGCGTTCGTCAAGGGCTGGCTGGAGACCAACGACATCGCCGTCGACGAGCGCAGCCACAACGGGCTGCCCGTCCTGCTCGCCGAGGTCGGCCCGGCCGACGGGCCGTCGGTGATCCTCCACGGGCATCTTGACGTCGTGCGCGCGCGTCCCGGGCAGTTCGAGCCCCGGATCGAGGGCGACCGCCTGATCGGGCGGGGCGCCTACGACATGAAGGGCGCTCTGGCCGGGATGCTCTTCGCCCTGCGCGACGCCGCCAGCCAGGACAAGGTCCGCGTGCGCCTGATCTGCGTCCCCGACGAGGAGTCCGAGGACGTCGGCGACCGCTCGACCGACGCGATTGTCGCCGCCGGCTTCCGCGGCGACTTCGCCATCACCGGTGAGCCGACCGACCTGCAGATCGGCGTCGAGGCCAAGGGTGTGCTCGCGATCCGCGTCGAGCTGGCCGGGACCGCCGCCCACGGGTCGACGCCGTGGCTCGGCGACAACGCGATCCTCAAGGCGATCGACGCCTTTCGGGCGGTCGAGAGCCTGCCCTTCAGCCGCGTCTCGTCCGAGCTCTTCGACTGCCCGTCGATCAACCTCGCGCGGATCGGCGGCGGCGACGCCTTCAACAAGGTGCCCGACGCCTGCTGGATGGACATCGACATCCGCTACCTCCCCGGACAGGACGCGGAATCGATCACCGCCCAGATCGCCGCGATCCCCGACCTCTCGATCAAGCGGCGGCTCCACCGGGTTCCGGCGATCGTCTCCCGCTCGAACCCCTACGTGCTGGCCCTCGCCGACGCAGCCGGGCGCACCGGCGGAGCGGACGTGCTGACGATCGGGCGCGACGGAGCCTCCGACGTGATCTCCTTTCTGGCCGCCGGCGTCCCGGGGGTCGAGTTCGGCCCGGTCGGCGAGGGACACCACGGGCCGGGCGAGTGGGTCTCGCTCGCCTCGCTCGCCCACTACCGCCGCGCCCTCGGCGCGTTCGTCGTCGGCCTCGGGCAGCGCCTCGACCGCGAGGCCGACAGTCCGGTCCTGCGCGCCGTCGACGGCGGCCGCGCCTGAGCGGCGGGGGCGGCGGACACGGCGACGGAGCCCCCGGTAGCCTGACCGGCCATGGCCTCGACACGCGAACCGGTCGGGGTGATCGGCACCGGCTATGTCGGGTTGGTGACGGCGGCCGGGTTCGCCGATCTCGGCAGCGACGTGTACTGCGTTGACGTCGACGCCGACAAGGTCGCCCGGCTGCGCCGGGGAGAGATCCCGATCTACGAACCCGGCCTGACCGAGGTGATCGAGCGCAACCGCGAGCGCCTGCACTTCTCGACCGAGCTCGCCGATGCGGTCGAGCACGCCCGGCTGCTGTTCGTGGCGGTCGGCACGCCGCCGACCTACAGCGGGGACGCCGACCTCTCGGCCGTCCACGCGGTGGTCCGGGCGATGCCTCGGTCCGATCGCCACGCCCTGGTGATGAAGTCGACGGTGCCGTCGGGGACGGGTGCGGCGATCAAGCGCGGCCTGCGGGCCGACGGCCGCGACGGGCTGGCCTACGTCTCCTGCCCCGAGTTCCTCAAGGAGGGCTCGGCGGTGGAGGACTTCGCCCACCCCGACCGGGTCGTCGTCGGCGACGACGGCGACTGGGCGGGCGACGCGGTGATCGAGCTCTACGCGCCGCTCGGGGCGCCGATCGTCCGCACCGACATCGCCAGCGCCGAGATGGTCAAGCTCGCGTCGAACGCCTTCCTGGCCACTAAGATCTCGTTCATCAACGAGATCGCAAACGTCTGCGAGGAGACCGGCGCGGACGTGGTCGAGGTGGCGCGGGGGATGGGGCTCGACAGCCGCATCGGCGGGGCCTTTCTCCGCCCGGGAATCGGCTACGGCGGCTCCTGCTTTCCCAAGGACGTCTCAGCCCTCAAGCAGCTGGCCGGCAACTCGGGCTACCACTTCCAGCTCCTGAACGCGGTGATCGAGGTCAACGAGCTCCAGAAGCGGCGGGTCGTGGCCAAGCTGCAGAAGCACCTCGGCTCGCTCGTCGGCCAGACGGTCGCGCTCCTCGGCCTGTCCTTCAAGCCGAACACCGACGACATGCGCGAAGCGTCCTCGCTCGTCCTCTCCGCCCGCCTCCAGGCGGAGGGAGCCGGCGTCCAGGCCTACGATCCGGTGGCCACCGAGGAGGCGCGCGGGCTGATGGGGGGGGCCGTCTCCTTCGCCGACTCGGCGCTCGCCGCGGTGACCGGCGCCGACGCCGTCGTCCTCGTGACCGAGTGGGCCGAGTTCGCCGAGATCGACTGGGACGAGGTCGCCGCGGCGATGAGTGGGCGGCTCGTCGTGGACGGGCGCAACGCGCTCGACCCGGTCGAGATCCGGTCCGCCGGCCTGGTCTACGAGGGAATCGGGCGTCCCCCGGTGGCCGCGCCGATACGGGCCGAGCGCTGATGCAGGCGGTGATCCTCGCCGGCGGCGAAGGCACGCGCCTGCGCCCGCTGACCCAGACCGTGCCCAAGCCGGTGATCCCCCTCGTCGACCGCCCGATGATCGTGTTCATGCTCGAGTGGCTGCGCGAGCACGGCGTCACCGACGTCGTCCTGTGCTGCGGCTTCCTCGCCACCAGCGTGGAGCGCGCCCTCGGCGACGGCTCGGCCCTCGGCCTGCGCCTGCGCTGCATCGCCGAGCCCGAGCCGCTCGGCACCGGCGGAGCGCTCAAGTACGCCGAGGCGGTACTCGACGAGCGCTTCCTGATGCTCAACGGCGACGTCCTCACCGACCTCGATCTGAGCGCCCAGATCGCGCAGCACGAGCGCACGGCGGCCACCGGGACGCTGGCTCTCGTCCCGGTCGACGATCCGACCGCCTACGGCCTCGTGCGGATGACACCCGACAACGCGGTCACCGAGTTCGTCGAGAAGCCGAGCGCCGACCAGGTCGACACCAACCTGATCAGCGCCGGCGCCTACGTGCTCGAGCGTTCGGTGCTCGACCTGATCGACGGCGATCGCAAGGTCTCGATCGAGCGCGAGGTCTGGCCGCGGCTGATCGGGCAGGGTCTGTTCGGCTGCCCGTCGGACGCCTACTGGCTCGACGTCGGCACCCCGGACCGCTACCTGCAGGCCACGTTCGACATCATCGCGGGAAAGATGTCGACAAGGTTGGCCGAGCGACTCGGCGACGGACACCTGGCGATCGCCGACGCGGCCGAGCTCGCCGGCCGCGTGACGGCGCCCGCGGTGATCGAGGCCGGCTGCCGGATCGAGGCCGGGGCCGAGGTGGGCAGCCTCGTCGTGCTCGGCGAGGACGTCCACGTCCGCCCCGGCGCTCGGATCGAGCGGGCGGTGGTGATGGCCGGCTCGGAGATCGGAGCCGACTGCGTCCTGCGCGACTGCATCCTCGCCCCCGGCGTGCGGATCGGCCCGCGCACGCGGATCGAGGACGGCGCCGTGATCGGGGCGGACGTGACGATCGGCGCCGACAACGAGATCAACGGCGGCGCCCGCATCTCTCCGGGTGTGTCGCTCCCCGACGGGGCGGTGAGGCTCTGATGGACGAGCTGACCTGGGAGGCGATCGCCCAACTCGACGCCTCGGCGCAGCTCGCCGACGTCCTCGCCATGCCCGAGCACCTCGGCGATGCCCTCTGGCGCGTCGAGTCGGCCGGGATCAAGCCGGTCGACACCCCCGGCGGGCTGGTGGTGGCCGGGATGGGCGGCTCGGCGGTCGGCGGCGCGCTCGCCCGGGCGGCGCTCGGCGACCACGCGTCGCGGCCGATCCTCGCGGCCCGCAGCTACGGCCTGCCGCCGTGGACGACGCCCGACACGACCGTGCTCTGCGCGAGCTACTCCGGCGACACCGAGGAGACCCTCGCCTGCTACGAGGCCGCCGGCGCCGTCGGCGCCCGGCGCGTGGTCGTCACCACCGGCGGCGCGCTGGCTGCCCTCGCCCGCGAGGACGGCATCCCGGTGATCCCCCTTCCCGGCGGTTTCCAGCCCCGCTGCGCCGTGGCCTACATGCTCGTCTCCGCGCTCGAGGTCGCCGCCCTCTGCGGGGCGGGCCCGCGGATGGCGGCCGAAATCGACGTGGCGGCGGCCCACACCGGGACGTTGATCGCCGAATGGGGGCCCGACTCGCCGGCCGACTCCCTGGCCAAGACGATGGCCCGCGCCCTCCACGGGACGGTCCCGGTGATCGCCGGCTCGGCGCTGACCGCGCCGATCGCCTACCGGTGGAAGACGCAGATCAACGAGAACGCCAAGGTTCCGGCCTTCTCCCACGAGCTCCCTGAGCTCGACCACAACGAGCTCGTCGGCTGGGGCGGAGCCGCCGAGGTCGGCCGCTTCAGCGCCGTCTTCCTCGACGACTGCGACATCCACCCGCGGGTCAAGTCGCGGATCAAGCTGACCGAGCGGATGGTGGCCGAGGCTGCCGTCCACACCTTCCGCGTCCAGACGCGCGGCGAGACCACCGTCGAGCGAGTGGTCTCACTCGTATTGCTGGGCGACCTGATCTCGCTCTATATGGCGATCCTGCGCGGCCTCGATCCGTCGCCGGTCCCGGCCATCGAGACGCTCAAGGAGGCGCTCGCCGCCGACGAATAGTCCCTTCTGAACCTTGACACGGGTTTGGTAAGGTAGGTCGGTGAGCGACGCACTGACGATTCACGAGGCAGCGGAGACCACCGGCTGGTCGCCGCGCATGCTCCGCTACATCGAGCGGATCGGTCTGTTGTCCCTGCGCCGCTCGGAGTCGGGCTACCGCCTCTACGGACCAGAGGAGCTCCAGCGTCTGCGCACCCTGCGCGGGCTACTCGGCCGCTTCGAAATCGGGCTGACCGACATCGGCTTCGCCCTGCGCCTGCGCCGCGAGCCCGAGCTCGGCCGCGCGGTCGAGGCGTGGTTCGAGACCGAGCCGCGGCGACCGCGGGACGTCCCGGCCGACGAATGGCTGCGCTGGGAGCAGGACAAGCATCAGAAGCTGATCGCCGCCACCAACCCGAAACCCCTGGAGGTCGCATGACCCCGACTGCCGTCCTGACCGAGACCGACTACAAGGTCGCGGACCTCTCCCTCCACGTATTCGGACGCAAGGAGATCGATCTCGCCGAGCACGAGATGCCCGGACTCATGTCGACCCGCCGCGAGTTCGCCTCGGCGCAGCCGCTCGACGGCGCCCGTATCACCGGCTCGCTCCACATGACGATCCAGACCGCCGTGCTGATCGAGACGCTGACCGCGCTCGGAGCCGAGGTCCGCTGGTGCAGCTGCAACATCTTCTCGACCCAGGACCACGCGGCCGCGGCCGTGGTCGTCGGCCCCGGCGGAACGCCTGAGGATCCGCGGGGCGTGCCGGTCTACGCCTGGAAGGGCGAGTCGCTCGAGGAGTACTGGTGGTGCAGCGAGCAGGCCGTCCGCTGGCCCGACGGCGGCGGCCCGAACATGATCCTCGACGACGGCGGCGACGTGACGATGCTCGTCCACAAGGGCGCCGAGTACGAGCAGGCCGGCGCGGTGCCCGACCCGGCGGAGGCCGAGTCCGAGGAGTTCACCGTCTTCCTGACCCTGCTCCAACGCTCGCTGGAGGAGGACGCCCAGCGCTACACCAAGATCGCCGCCGAGGTCAAGGGCGTCACCGAGGAGACCACGACCGGCGTCCACCGCCTCTACCAGATGCAGGAGGCGGGAACGCTGATGTTCCCGGCGATCAACGTCAACGACTCGGTCACCAAGTCGAAGTTCGACAACCTCTACGGCTGCCGCCACTCGCTGATCGACGGACTCAACCGGGCGACCGACGTGATGATCGGCGGCAAGGTCGGGATCGTCTGCGGCTTCGGCGACGTCGGCAAGGGCTGCGCCGAGTCGCTCCGCGGCCAGGGCGCCCGCGTGATCATCACCGAGATCGACCCGATCTGTGCGCTTCAGGCGGCGATGCAGGGCTACCAGGTGACGACCCTCGAGGACGTGATCGAGACGGCCGACATCTTCATCACCACCACGGGCAACGTGAACATCATCACCGCCGGGCAGATGGGGCGGATGAAGCACCAGGCGATCGTGGCCAACATCGGTCACTTCGACAACGAGCTCGACATGGCCGGCCTGGCTGCCGTCCCGGGGATCAACCGGGTCACGGTCAAGCCCCAGGTCGACGAGTGGCAGTTCCCCGACGGCCACTCCATCATCGTCCTCTCCGAGGGGCGGCTGATGAACCTCGGCAACGCGACCGGCCACCCGTCGTTCGTGATGAGCAACTCCTTCACCAACCAGACGATCGCCCAGATCGAGCTGTGGACGAAGAACGGCGAGTACGAGCGGCAGGTGTACGTGCTGCCGAAGCTGCTCGACGAGAAGGTCGCCCGCCTCCACCTCGCCGCGCTCGGCGTCAAGCTGACCGAGCTGCGCCCCGAGCAGGCCGCCTACATCGGCGTCCCGGTCGACGGCCCCTACAAGCCCGACCACTACCGCTACTAGCCGGCGGCGGCGGCGGCGGTCGGGCGGGCGCGCACCGGGAGCTCGCCCCATCGCCCGGCTGCCACCGCACGAAGTGGCCGACCTCGGGCTCGCCGGGGCCGGCCAGGCGCGGATCCGCTGGGCCGACGGCCAGATGCCGGTGCTGCGGGCGATCCGTGCGCGCTTCGCCGCCGAGCGGCCGCTCGACGGCGTCAGCGTCGCCGTCTGCCTCCACGTCACCGCCGAGACGGCCAACCTGATCCGGACGTTGATCGCCGGGGGCGCCGCGACGGCGCTCTGCGCGGCCAACCCGTTCTCGACCCAGGACGATGTCGCGGCGGCGCTCGTGGCCGCCCACGGCGCCGAGGTCCACGCCCGCCGCGGCGAGGATCCCGGTGACTACGCGGCGCATCTGGCGCGGCTGGTGCGACCGGCGCCGCGGATCGCCGTCGATGACGGCGGCGACCTGATCGCCGCCGTCCACGCCGTCCCGGGCGCCGCCGAGGGAATGCTCGGCGCGACCGAGGAGACGACGACCGGCCTCGTGCGCCTCCGCTCGATGGACGCCCGCGGGGAGCTCCGCTGCGCGGTGCTCGCGGTCAACGAGGCCCTCACCGAGCGGGCGTTCAACGACCGCTACGGGACCGGCCAGTCGACGCTCGACGGGATCCTCCGGGCGACCGACCTGCTGTTCGCCGGCCGCACCTTCGTCGTCCTCGGCTATGGCTACGCCGGCAAGGGGGTCGCCCTCCGCGCCCACGGAGCCGGCGCCTCGGTGATCGTCTGCGAGGTCGACCCGATCCACGCCCTCGAGGCGCGGATGGACGGCTTCGAGGTGATGCCGGCGCTCGCCGCGGCCGAGCGCGGCGACGTGTTCGTCACGGTGACCGGCGCCCCCGACGTGCTCCGGCGGGCGCACTTCGAGCGGATGAAGGACGGGGCCGTCCTGGCCAACGCCGGCCACTTCGACGTCGAGATCAGCCTGTCCGATCTGGCCGCCGCGGCGGTCGGGCCGCCGCGCGAGGTGCTCCCGCTGGTCGACGAGTACGACCTCGGCGGGCGCCGGCTGAACCTGCTGGCCAAGGGCCGGGTGGTGAACCTGGCCGCGGCGGCCGGGCACCCCGCGGCGGTGATGGATCTTTCGTTCGCCGGCCAGGCGCTGGCCGTCGAGCACCTCGCGCGCCTCGGCCGGTCGCTCGGACCGGGCGTCCATCCGGTGCCGGTGGCGATCGACCGCGAGGTCGCCCGCGTCAAGCTGGCCACCCTCGGCGTCGAGCTCGACGTGCTCAGCGAGGCCCAGGAGCGCTACCTGCGGTCGTTCCGGTAACCGGACCGCGGCCGCTCCTCGCCGCCTGGTCCCTCGGTCCCGCGCCTCTAAGCGCCTAAGGCGCGCCGGCCTCGACGGGGGGCAGCTCCTGGGCGCGGTCCTCCGCCTGCTCGACGCGGCGGGCCTCGCGCTCGGACTCGCTGAGCATCCGGGCGAACAGCACGGCGAGGGCGACGCCCATCACGAGCGATTGCTCGAGCGCCATCGTCCCGCCGGCCAGGGCCTGGTCGGTATGAGGGGAGAGGCCCCAGAAACCGCCCTGGTGGCCGTAGAACGGATAGAGCGAGCCGGAGGAGAAGACGAGGATGATCCCGAGCAGGCCGACGAGGAGCTTGGTCGCCGCCATGTACAGCGCCGGCCCCATGCCGGCCAGGCGCCGGCGGCCGCGGATCGGCGAGAGCAGATGCCACCAGTAGAGCCCGCCGGCGACCGCGTAGGTGGTGTGCTCGAGCACGTGGACGGCCGGGTTTGTCAGCGCGGCGTCGTAGAGCGCCGGGATGTGCCAGGTCCAGACGGCGCCGACGTAGAGGACGATGGCGGAGATTGGGTGGCCGGCCGGGCCGACGGCCCGCTCGATGTGCGCCACCCGGCGGGTCACCGGCCGGAGGATCAGCTTCGTCAGGCCGGTGATCAGGAGGATCGGCACGAGGTCGAGCAGCAGCACGTGCTGCCCCATGTGGACGAAGAAGAGTTGGTCGGCGAGGCGGTCGACCGGCGAGGTCAGCGCGACGAGGATCAGGGTCAGGCCGGCGAGGAAGGACAGCGCGCGTCCGCGCCCGGCCCGCTCGGCGCCGAACTCGGCCGCCACGGTCCGCCAGCGCCGCAGGTAGAGCACGCCGAGCGCCGCCACCCCGAGCAGCACCGCCGGCTCGAACGTCCAGGACGCCTGGGGGCTCATCGTCAGCGATTGTCGCCCATTCGTCCCGACCCCGTGGCCGAATTCCCCGCGGCCGCTCCGAGAGGATTCAGCCGTCCGTCCAGCTACGTGACAACGAAGGGGGGGAAGCGTACGATCTGAGGGCGCAAGACGCGCGACATAGCCTTCCAGCGTGAGAGGTGTCCGATGCAGATCGACGTCAAGGGCCGCAATGTTCCGGTGACCGATGAGCTTCGCGAGCACGTGCGCAAGCGCTTCGTCAACGTCGGCAAGCAGGTTCCGATGTCAGCCCGCCTCGAGATCGAGTTCTCGCAGGAGCGCAATCCGGCCATCGCCGAGGCGAACGTGGCCGAGGCGACGCTCTATCTCAAGGGCGTCACCCTCCGAGCAAGCGACTGCTCGCCGGTCGACTGCGAGCACGCCCTCAACCTCTGCTCTCACGAGCTGACCCGTCAGGTCAAGCGCCACCGCGACAAGGTCCGCCGGCGCCGCGAGGCGCGGACCGCGCCGGTGGCCGGCAACGTCTCCACAGCCATGTGAGCGGGCCGTCGTGGATGCCCCGCCCGGCGGTCGAGGCCGGCGGGCGGGGGCCGCGGCGCTGCTAGGCTGAGCTGCAATGTCTCTCTTCGATCGCGCCCTGAACTGGGGTGAGGGCAAGCAGTTCAAGCAGTTCGAGAAGCGCGTCAAGCTGATCGGCGCCTACGAGCCGGAGTTGGAGCTCGAAACCGACGAGGAGCTGCAGGGACGGATGGACGTCCTGCGCGGGCGCGGACGGGCCGGCGAGCCACTCGACCGGCTGCTCGACGAGTGCTTCGCGATCGTCCGGGAGATCGGCAGGCGGCGGATGGGCATGCGCCACTTCGACGTCCAGCTGATCGGGGGGATGGTCCTCAACGACGGGACGATCGCCGAGATGCGCACCGGCGAGGGCAAGACGCTGACGGCGACGCTCGCCGTCGTGCTCAACTCGCTGGCCGGCAAGGGCGTCCACGTGGTCACCGTCAACGACTACCTCGCCCGCCGGGACGCCGAGTGGATGCGCGGCATCTACGACGCCCTCGGCGTGAGCGTGGGGATCCTCCAGACGATGCAGGCCTACGAGGACAAGCGCCACGCCTACGCCTGCGACGTGACCTACGGGACGAACTCCGAGTTCGGCTTCGACTACCTCCGCGACAACATGGCCTCGAGCCTCGAGGAGAAGGTCCAGCACGGCGGGCGCTTCGACGAGCAGGGCCACCCCCTCGCGAGCCACTTCTTCGCCGTCGTCGACGAGGTCGACAACATCCTCATCGACGAGGCGCGGACCCCGCTGATCATCTCCGGCGCCCCCGAGCAGGCGGCCGACCTCTACGCCCAGTTCGCCCGCCTCGCCCGCCGGCTCGAGTCGGGCAAGACGCCCGAGGGCCTCGACCCGCGCAACAAGAAGGAGTTCGTCGCCGACTTCGACTTCGAGTTCGACGAGAAGCACAAGACGGTCGCGGTGACCGAGCAGGGCGTGGCCAAGGCCGAGAAGTTCCTCGGCATCGACCACCTCTACCGGGCCGAGAATGGCCCGCTGGTCAACCACCTGATCCAGTCGCTGAAGGCGGAATCGCTCTACAAGCGCGACGTCGACTACGCCGTGATCGACGGCGAGGTGAAGATCATCGACGAGTTCACCGGCCGCATCCTCGAGGGGCGGCGCTGGTCGGAGGGCCTCCACCAGGCGGTCGAGGCGAAGGAGGGGGTTCGCGTCCAGGAGGAGAACCAGACGCTGGCGACGATCACCCTCCAGAACTACTTCCGCCTCTACGAGAAGCTCTCCGGGATGACCGGCACGGCGTTGACCGAGGCGACCGAGTTCATGAAGATCTACAAGCTGCCGGTCGTGCAGGTCCCGACCAACCGGCCGATGGTCCGGGCCGACAAGAACGATCAGGTCTACAAGACGCGCGACGGCAAGTGGTCGGCCGTCGAGCGGGAGATCGCCGAGCGCAACGCGGCCGACCAGCCGGTGCTCGTCGGGACGATCTCCGTCGAGGTGTCAGAGCTCCTGTCCGAGCGCCTGCGCTCCCGCGGCATCGCCCACAGCGTGCTCAACGCGAAGCCGGAGTTCGCCGAGCGCGAGGGTGAGACGATCGCCGAGGCCGGTCGGCCGGGCGCCGTCACCATCGCCACCAACATGGCCGGCCGCGGCGTCGACATCCAGCTCGGCGGCAACGCCCCCCACCAGACCCGCCTCGAGCTGATCAAGCTCGGCCTCAAGCCGGGCGACCCGGACTTCGAGGAGAACTACGCCAAGGTCCTGCCGAAGATCGAGGAGGGGATCACCGCCGATCGCGAGCGGGTCCTCTCCGCCGGCGGCCTCTTCATCATCGGCACCGAGCGCCACGAGTCGCGCCGGATCGACAACCAGCTCCGCGGCCGCGCCGGCCGCCAGGGCGACCCCGGCGAGTCGCGCTTCTTCCTCTCGGCCGAGGACGACCTCATCCGCCTGTTCGCCGGCGACCGGATCTACCGCATCCTCGACCGGCTCGGGAGCACCGACAAGGAGGGCAACGAGGAGCCGATCGAGGCCAGCCTGCTCTCGAAGCAGATCGAGAAGGCCCAGCGCAAGGTCGAGGAGCAGAACTTCCTCATCCGCAAGCGCGTGCTCGAGTACGACGACGTGATGAACGAGCAGCGCCGCATCGTCTATGCCTACCGCGACGAGGTGCTCGAGGGCAAGGATATGGGCACCTCGGCGCGCGAGGAGCTCGGGCAGGTCATCGAGCGCCTCGTGGCCGAGTACGCGGCCGGCGACTTCATCGAGGACTGGGACCTCGACGGCCTGTTCACCGCGCTGGACGACATCTTCCCCGTCGACCTCTCGCCCGGTGACCTCTCCTCCGAGCAGACCGACCGCGAGGAGCTCGTGCGGATGCTGCACGCCGACGCGGTCAAGCTGTACGACCAGCGCGAGGCCGAGCTCGGCGAGGAGCTCATGCGGGCGCTGGAGCGCTACCTGCTGCTGCAGACCATCGACCAGCGCTGGCGCGAGCACCTCTACGACATGGACTACCTGCGCGAGGGCATCCACCTGCGCGGCTTCGCCCAGATCGAGCCGATCGTGGCGTACAAGAACGAGGCCTACGACCTCTTCACGGACCTGATGAACACGATCTGGTCGGACTTCGCGCGCATGATCTTCAACGTCGAGGTCGAGGTGGAGGGCACCAACGGCGATGCGCCCGAGGAGCAGCTGCGCCCCGCCGGCGGAAGCTCGACGCGGCCCGGCCGTGTCTCCTACTCGGGTGGCGGTCCGGACCAGCCCAGCGCGCTGGGAGGCGGGGGG
>JBPCNA010000069.1:0-6907 GCA_051001735.1 Solirubrobacteraceae bacterium | reverse complement strand
GGCGGACGTTCCCGTAGTCGGTCCGAAACATCCGATCGCCCGCCGCCCTGACGCCGGTCCCGGCCCCGGCCCCGGCCCCGGCCCCGGTCCCGGTCTCGGCCTCGGCCTCGGCGAGCTCGCCGTAGCGGCCGAAGTGCCGCTCGACCTGCCAGGCGACGCGGTCGGCGATGAGGATCTCGGCGGTCCCGATCCACTCGCCCGACTGCCACTCGGCCCGGTTGGCGTAGGCGCGCGGGTCGAAGTCGGTCGGACGCTTGAAGTCGTGCTCGGCCTTGGTCGCGTAGGCGACCTTGCCGCGGATGCGCGACAGCCGGAATACGCGGAGCGCCTCCCGCTCGTGGGCGAACCCGAGCAGGTAGAACTGGCCCCCCCGGTAGAGGAGGTGGTAGGGGTCGACTTTGCGCCCGCCAACCTCGTCGCGCTCCATCGTGTAGTAGTCGAAGGAGATCGTCTTGTGGCGGAAGATCGCCGTCTCGATCTTGACCAGGCGTTGGGAGAGGTCGTGGCCGCCGGCCGAGGCGGTGATCCCCAGGGCCACCCCGTGCTGCTCGGGGGCGGCGAGGGGACTCGGCCTCCCCCAGGTGATCTGCTGGAGGGCGAGGCGGAGCGGCTCGGCGTAGGCGAACTCGCCGTCGAGCAGCGAGAGCGCCGTGGCCAGGGCGGCGAGCTCGGCGTCGGTGAAGGCGATGGCCGGGAGATGGAAGTTCTCCGGCCGCAGCGAGTAGTTCTCCTGCTCGGCCACGCCGTCGACCGGCTTCTCGATAGTCAGCGGAATGCGCAGCGACTCGAGCTCGGACCGGTCGGCGTAGAAGCGGCGGGCGAACGCGTCCTCGTTCATCCCGCTGTAGCCCTCGACGTCGCGCTTGATGTCGAGTGCGGTGACCGGGCGCCGCTCGGCCATCAGATAGGAGATCAGGGAGAGCTGCCGGATCAGCTTCTCGGTGTCCTTGGCCATCGGGCGCCAACGATAGACCGCGATGGCGCCGCCCTGCCGCGGCCGGCCCCTATTTGGGAGATTTGTAAGGGACCGGGGGGGCCGGTCAGGCCGCCTCGCGCCGGTCCTCGCGGCCCTCCGCCGGGCGCGACCCGAAGAACGCCCCGCCGCCGAGAGCCCGATCGAAGCCCGACCACCGCTGATCGCCGGACAGCTGCTTCTCGATCCGGTCGAAGCTCCCGAGCCGGCCGCCGAGGTTGTCGATCATGTGGACGAGCGTCGCCTCGCGCGTGCACGGCACCACCGGGCTGCCGTGCTCGAGCGAGCCGTGGTGGCTGAGGATGATGTGGAGCAGCGCCTGGCCGAGGTCGGGCGGGAAGCCGTCGAGCTCCTCGATCGTCCGCCGCACCCGGTAGTAGCCGAGCGGGATCTCTCCCTGGAGGCGGCCGTCGTCGGACATGGCGATCGCCGGGCCGTGCGTCTCGTAGGCCTCGAGCTTGCCGATGTCGTGGAGGAGCGCGCCGGTGACCGCGACGTCGCGGTCGATGCCGGGGAAGGTCGCCGAGATCGCGCTGACCGCCTGCGCCACCGTGAGGCAATGCTCGAGCAGCCCGTGGGGATACGCCTGGTGGTAGCGCTTGGCGGCGGGAGCGACCCGGAAGGCAGCCCAGACCTCGGAGGGCTCACCGAGGAGCCGCTCGAGCAGGAGCCGGAGGTGGGGACTCTGGATCGTCGCCACCAGGTCTCGGACCGAACCCTCCATCTGCTCGACGCTCCGGACCGGCCCGTCGAGCAGGTCCTCGAGCGCGAAGCTCTCCGGCCGCGGCGCCCGGAGCGCGCGCAGGCTGATCTGCGGGCCGTGGTGGGGGTGCACGGAGAAGCGGCCGATCACCCGCACCGGCGCCCCCGGCCGGGCCAGCGCCGCCGCCTCCGCCACGCCGTCCCAGACCATCGCCGGCACCTGGCCGCTGCGGTCGGCGAGGGTCAGCTTGAGTACGTCGGCGCCGTCGCGGTTGGCTCGCGGCTCGACTTCGCGCACCAACAGCACCTGATCGAGCTCGAGACCGGAGGTGAACTCGCGGATCAGCATGAAGCCACGGTAGACAAGGGCGCGGACGGCATCGGGCGGCGGCGCGACTGTGACCGATCGCACAGTCGCCGCCGCCGACCACAGCTAGCCTCGGCCGCATGAGCTCAGAATCCGATGACCGAGCCCGCCGCTTCCCGGCCGGGCAGACCGCGGAGCCGCGCCCCGGCCGCCGATTCGGCCCCGACGAGGACGCCGTCGCCGACGCCCTCGAGGTCGTCCGGGCGCTCGACGCCGACTCCTACCAGGTGCTCCTCTGGGCGCTCGGCCTGACGCCGGATCCGCGCCTGTCGGTGCCGGGGTACGGCGGGCGGCTGCAGACCGCCGGCGAGCGGGACCGCGCCGACTGACCCCCGCTCAACGGCAGCGGGCGAGCGCCCCGGCGTAGAAGCCGAGATAACGGGCCCACTGGGAGCGCCAGTAGGCGCCGTCGTGGCCGCCGGGCGAGACACGGAACGCGACGGCGAGCCGGCGGCGGCGGAGCGTCTGCGCCAGCCGGGTGTCGGCCGCCCGGAAGGGGTCGAGCGTCCCGGCGTCGATCCAGAGCGGGACGCCGCCGTAGGCGCGGGTGCGCGCGGCGGCGGCGATCACGTCGTGGCGCGCGAAGTCGCCGGCGTCGTCGAAGGCGCCCGGGGCGGTGTCGGCGGCCCGCGTCCACAGCGCAGCCGAGTGGGCCCCGACGGCGCAGAAGCGGCCGGGGTGGAGGCGGGCGATGTCGAGGGCGCCGAAGCCACCCATCGAGATGCCGCCGAGGGCCACCCGCCGCGGGTCAGCCGCGAGGCGGGCGACGGCGGCCGGAATGACCTCGCGCGTCACGTAGGACCCCCAGGCGCCGCCGGCCCGATCGTGCCAGTAGGAGTCCTCGCCGCCGTTGGGGAAGACGACGATCGGGGCGCGGGAACCGAGCCGAGCGAGGGCGGCGAACACCTCCGGGTAGAGGTTCGAGTCCTGTCCTCCGGCGCCCTTGCCGTGGAGGAAGACGACGAGCGGACGGGGGCCGGCGGCGACCCCGGGTGCGACGAGCGCGGTCGCCGGGAGGTCGCGGTGGAGGAGACGGCTGTGGATCGTGAAGCGCAGCAACCGCACCCCCTGCTGGTCGGTGGCGCCCAGCCCTTCCCCCCAGGCGGCGGCCGCCGCGACGGCGAGGGCGAGAACGGCCAGCCAGGCCGAGCGCCGCGCCCGGCCGCGCCCGGCTGCGGAATCCCGTCGCACCGGACGAGCTTGGCAGAGACGCCGCATGATTTCTGGCGCCCGGGTCGGGATCGCCGCCGGGCGTCTACCCTGGAGGCATGTTCCGGGTCCGGCTCGTCCTGCTCGCCTGCATCCTCCTCGCCCTGCCGGCCTCGACCGCCGCCCAGGGGACGACGATCGGCGCGGGCGTCAGCGCCGGCGGCGTCGATCTTTCCGGGCTGACCGTCGAGGAGGCGCAGGCCAAGCTCGACCAGGCGATAACCCCCACCCTCCAGGGCGATGTCATCGTCGGAGCCGCCGCGCGCGTCTTTCGTCTGACCGCGGCCGCGGCCGGCGTCCGCTTCGACGCCGTCCGGACCGCCAGGCGCGCGCTCTACGCGACCCGGCCGGGTGCCGTGCCGCTGGCGCTGAGCCACGCCCATCTCGCCGTCCGCGCCTTCGTGGCCAAGGTCGACCGGGCGGTCAGCCGCCCGGCGCGGGACGCCCAGGTCAAGATCACGCTTCTCCGCATCTACCGGATTCCCGGACGCGACGGCCACCACATCGACGAGAACGCGGCGGCCGCCCCGATCGACCAGGCCCTCGACACGCCGGGCGCCCCGCGCATCTTCCACCTGGCCGTGGTCCGGACGCGACCGCGGATCGGCATCGCCCAGCTCGCCGGCGCCTACTCGACGGTGATCACCATCGACCGCGGCCATTTCCGCCTGCGCCTGTTCAAGCGCCTGGCCATGGTGAAGAGCTACGGCATCGCCGTCGGCCGCGCCGGCCTCGAGACCCCGACCGGCCTCTACCACGTGCAGGAGCGCGAGGTCAACCCGTCGTGGCACGTGCCCAACAGCGCCTGGGCCGGGGCGCTCGCCGGCAAGACGATCCCCCCCGGACCGGCCGACCCGATCGTCGCCCGCTGGCTGGGGCTCGGGGGCGGCATCGGCATCCACGGGACCAACGAGCCGTTCTCGATCGGCTCGGCCGCCTCCCACGGCTGCATCCGCATGGTCCCGAGCGACGTCATCGCGCTCTACCCGCGCGTCCCCTTCGGCACGCCGGTCTTCATCCGCTGAGCGCCGTGCTGGCCGGTCGCGGGCCGGTGATCCGGACGCTCACCCCTCTGCTCGTCACGAGCTCGGCCCGCCCCGGGCCGCCCCTGCTCCCGGCCGGCAGCATCGCCATCGCCCTCGGCGCGCCGGCCCTCTGAGCATGTACGCCGTGTACGCCGCCGCGATCGACCCGGACGACCCGCTGGGCGGGCTCGTCCAGGGCGAGCGGCCCGCCCCGGTCGCCCCGGAGGGGTGGACGACCGTCACCGTCCGGGCGGCCTCGCTCAACCACCACGACCTCTGGTCGCTGCGGGGCGTCGGCCTCGCCCCCGACCAGCTCCCGCGCATCCTCGGCTGCGACGCCGCCGGCGTCGACGAGGACGGCGAGGAGGTCGTCGTCCACGCCGTCATCTCCGACCCGAGCTGGCGGGGGGACGAGACGCTCGACCCCAAGCGCTCGATCCTCTCCGAGCGCCACCCGGGGACGTTCGCCGAGCGGGTCGCAGTGCCCCGGCGCAACCTGGTCCGAAAGCCCGCCAACCTCTCCTTCGCCGAGGCCGCCTGCCTGCCGACGGCCTGGCTGACCGCCTACCGGATGCTCTTCACCCGCGCGCAGATCGCCCCGGGGGCGACCGTCCTCGTCCAGGGGGCCGGCGGCGGCGTGGCCACCGCTCTGATCGTCCTGGCCAGCGCCGCGGGCGTGCGGGTATGGGCGACGAGCCGCACCGAGGAGAAGCGCGACCAGGCGGTCGCCCTCGGAGCCGACCAGGCGTTCGCCCCGGGCGCGCGGCTGCCCGAGCGTGTCGACGCCGTGATGGAGACGGTCGGCGCCGCCACCTGGAGCCACTCGCTCAAGGCGCTGAAGCCTGGCGGCACGGTCGTCGTCTCGGGCGCGACCAGCGGCTCCGACCCGCCGGCCGACCTGACGCGGGTGTTCTTCCTCCAGCTCTCGGTCGTCGGCTCGACGATGGGCACGCGCGACGAGCTCGCCCGGCTGCTCACGTTCTGCGCCGAGAAGGACGTTCGCCCTGTGGTCAACCGCTGCCTCCCGTTGACCGAGGCCCGGGAGGGCTTCGCGGCCCTGCTGGCGGGCGACGTCTTCGGCAAGCTCGTCTTCACCCTCTGAGGAACCCGGTTGATCCCCCGGGGGCGATCGGCCGTATACACCATCAAATGGGACTTTCCAATCCACTCCACATAGCCGTTCTCGTCCTCATCGTCGTGCTCCTCTTCGGTGCGCGCCGCCTACCCGAGCTCGGTCGCTCGCTGGGCAGCGGCATCAAGGAATTCAAGGGCTCGCTGGACGCGAGCCACGAGACACCCGTCAAGCCGGTCGACGCCGGGGAGCCCCGCTAGCCCGCGCCGGCCCGCGCCGTGCCGCCAGTCGGCGCGGCGAGCTTTTCGCCCCGGGCTGAGCCCCTCCCGGTAGGCTCCCGGCAGCCCATTGGGACCGCCGTCAGTCTGACGGGCTGACGCGAGACCGAGAAAGGGAGTAATGCTCCCCCCCGAAAACACCCTGTCCACGCCGGCCGAGGCGAGCCGAGCCGCCAAGCCGCGTCCGGTCTGGCGCGAGTCGCTGACCGCCTACGCCCAGCCGAACATCGGCCGTGCCGCGCTCGACATCGCCACCTCGCTCGTGGCCTACGTGGCCCTGCTCGCGGTGATGTACGCCCTCCTCGACGTCTCCTACCTGCTCGTGCTCGTGCTCGCGGTCCCGGCCGCCGGGCTGGCCACCCGCACCTTCATCGTCTTCCACGACTGCGGCCACGGGTCATTCCTCCCGGGCAAGCGCGCCAACGCCTGGGTCGGGACGATCGCCGGCCTGCTTGTCTACATGCCCTACCTCTGGTGGCGCCACGACCACGCCGTCCACCACGCCACGGCCGGCGATCTCGACCGGCGGGGGGTCGGCGACGTGCAGACGCTGACCGTCGCCGAGTACCACCGACTGCCCAGGCCGAAGCGGACGGCCTACCGGCTGTTCCGCAACCCTCTGGTGATGTTCGGCATCGGGCCCATCGTCACCCTCCTGCTCACCCCCCGGGTGTACGGACGCTCGGCGCGGCCCCGCATCCGCCGCAGCGTGATCCTGACCAACCTCGCGCTCGTGGTGATGGTCGGCGCCGTCTGCTGGTTCGTCGGCTGGCGCGAGTTCCTGCTCGTCCAGACGCCGGTCTTCATGATCGCCGGCTCGATCGGGATCTGGCTCTTCTACGTCCAGCACCAGTTCGAGGACACCTACTGGCAGAGCTCGGAGGACTGGAGCTACGCCGACGCCGCCCTCCAGGGCAGCTCCTACCTCAAGCTGCCGAAGGTGCTCCAGTTCTTCACCGGCAACATCGGCGTCCACCACGTCCACCACCTCAACGCGCGGATTCCCAACTACAACCTCCAGCGCGCCCACGACGACAACCCGATCTTCCACGACGTCCCGACGCTGTCGATCGCCGACGGGCTCCGCGCGGTCCGGCTGAAGCTGTGGGACGAGGACGGGAGGCGCCTGCTGACCTTCGCCGAGGCGCGACGGCTCCACGGCGGTGCCGGGCGGGCCCGGACGGCCCCGCGTCGCCGGCCGGCGACGCCGTCGGCCTGAACGGTCGCCCGACGCCGGCGTCCGCTCGCCTCGGGGCCCTCGTCGCCGCGACGGTCGTACTC
>JBPCNA010000068.1:0-2668 GCA_051001735.1 Solirubrobacteraceae bacterium | reverse complement strand
CCCCCCCCGGCGGTCGCCCGGCTTATCGCAGTTCGGTTGGCAACATTCCGGGATCGGGCGATCCCGCACAGGGGCGTCATACGGCACAGCCTCGGCCGGGTTCTACGCCTCGCCGTGGGGCCAGCATCCTCGAGTGCAGTTGCTGACCGTCGCGGAACTGCTCGCCGGGAAGAAGCTGGACATGCCCGCCGGTGGCGCCCATATGACCCAGGTGGCGCTACCGCCGACGCCGGAGCCAACGGTCAATCCCGATCAGCTGTCGCTGGGCGGGAGCTAGCGGCCTTTGTTCGTTCTCACGTCCGGACGCATTGCGCCCAGGACCACGGACCGAAGGGCCAGGACCACGGGCCGAAGGGCGTGCCGTCGGAGCGGACGTACTTCGTCCAGAGTTGATCTCGGACCAGGTCGGTGCGGACAGCGAACGACGGCGCCTTGAAGGGCTTTGCCTCAAGCAAGTCGGGCGCCGGCGGAGTCAGACCGGCCCACCACTCACCACGGTCGTGAGGCACGAACTCGACCCGGTCCTCGGGACGTTGGCCGCGCACCGCCGGATGGACGAGGACGGCGGCGAGCGTCGCCCGGATGCACTGCCGCTGGTCGTCGCCCGACAACTGGTCCCAATCCTCCCCGAGGCACAGGAACTCTCGGCTGCCTACGTCGCCGACCTGGTCGACCCGCTCCTGGGCCAGGTCGCGCACCCTGCGGAGCTCTACCAGGCGCTCTTTCGCCGCCGGCTCGTTGGTGAAGTCATCCAGCATCCGAAGCGCGGTGTCCAGGTCGCCCTGGGCGCATTGGAGGGCCACACGAGCCTGGCGCACGTTGTCCTGGGCGGCCTGGATTCCCACGCAGCCGTCGAGGTTGGCGCGGACTCCGGCGACGACCACTGCTTCGACCACTTCGGCGGAGATCGTGACGTGCCGGCTGCACCCGCCGTTCGGCGGGCAGCGGTAGACGAAATACCTGCCGCTGACGGCGGAGCCGACAACCATCCGGGCACCGCACGTCCCGCAGCGGAGAACGCCGAGGCGGGCGAGCAGACGGTCGGACTTCGCCCGGCGGCCCCGGCTGACCTTCATCCGTTGGACGCGGTTCCACAGGTCCCGGTCGACGATCGCCGGCCACGCCTCCAGGTTCGGTTCGTAGTCGCCGAAGTGAAGCTCGCCGAGGACCATCCGGGACGCCAGGAGCGCGGACGTGCCGTGGTAGGACCGGACGATGCCGTTGGCGGCCAGGTGGTCGCGGACGGCCTGCACGGTGCGCCCGGCGGCCCTCAACTCGAACGCCTCAGCGACCACGGCCTGCGTCGCCGGGTCGGGTCGAAGCACGCCGTTGGGGCCGCGCTCGTAGCCGGGCAGGATGTTCGGCCACGGCGCCACGCCCCGCGCGATCGCAGCGACCTGGGCTTCGCGGGACCGCTCGGCTCCTACCCGGCGGACGTAACGGTGGACGGCGCTGGCGAGCGTGCCGGTTAGCTGCTCGACAGCTGTGCCGTTGGTCTGGCGGCCCATGTCGACGGCGAACACCTCGCCCCCCACTGCTTCGATGCGGTCGATCACCTGGTCGCGGACGCCGGGGTCGCGGGTCAGCCGGTCGAGGTAGGCGGCGAGCACGATCTCAGCGCGGCCGGCTTCGACTGCTTTCACGGCGGCGAGGAGGCCGGGGCGCTGGGCGAGCGGCTTGCCGCCGCTGACGTCGAGCTCTTCGTGGACGGTGAGCAGCTTCCAGTGGTTCGTGGCGCAGGCGTTCTCGATCCGCTCGCGCTGCGTGTCCGGGCTGTGGAACGACTCTCCGTTGCGGCCGTTGACCTGGCTGACTCGGACGATGCCGACGGCCCTTCGCTGTGGTGGGGTCATCCCTCCACCTTACTGTTTATTGCGCCGAGAGTGGACACCACCGTCTGCACCAAGCAGTTCTGCGCCTACCGCGACGCCGCCGAGTCGATCGACGAGCTCGACGCCACCTTCGTCGGCATCTCGATGCAGGACATGGCCTCGAAGGCCGCCTTCAAGACCAAGTACGGCCTCACCACCCAACTGCTCGCCGACACCGAGGCCGAGGTCGCCCAGGCATACGGCGTCTACGCCAAGCGCTTCAAGATGGCCAAGCGGACGGTGTTCATCATCGACGAGGACGGCCGGATCGCCCACAAGCACGCGAACTTCGTCTCGCTCTCGTTCGACTCCGTCCAGGATCTCCGGACCGCACTGGAAGAGCTGCCCGACCGCTCGCGCTCCTGACTGCCGTAGTCGTGCGGGATGGCGCCGGTGCCGACCCACAACATCCGAGCCGTTTGCCACGCTTCGACGATGGATGACGACGCGCCGACCCCCGCACAGCTCCCGCGCCACGACGGCGGCGGGCTGAGGGTGAACCAGCTCAAGGGCTTGGACTGCATGTACTGCGGGCGCCGCGAAGGCGCCATGCGCCCCGTCTACCTCGGGCCCTTCGGACCGATCCTCGCCCACCCGGACTGTGACTCGGCCGACTGGGACAGGCGTCTGTCGTGACCGTCGGCGTCAGATCTCGCTGAGCTCCGCCTCGCCCCGCTGATGCGCCGCCTCCGCGTCGGCGGCGAGGCTGCGGGCGTCGGCCAGCGCCGCCTCCGCCTCCTCGAGGCCGGCGGCGGCCCGGTCCCGGCGCTCCTCGGCGGCGCGCACGGCGCGGGCGG
>JBPCNA010000067.1:0-10103 GCA_051001735.1 Solirubrobacteraceae bacterium | reverse complement strand
CTTGGTGTCTCGCTGCAGACGCCCTGCCCTGAGACAGTTGCTTCCTTTCTTTTTTGTGTTTGTGTGGTCGCCCCCCCCCCCCCCCCCCCCCCCCCCCACGCCGCCCCGGCGGTGGTGGCGCCCGGCGCTGGCCGCCGGGGTGGCCACCGTCCTCCTCCCGGTCGGTCTCGCCGTCGCCGGCGTCTCGCTGCCCAAGACGCTCGACGAGCCCTACCGGACGATCGGGATCGACCTCCCCCATCAGACCCCGCCGACCCGGGCCGTGAGCCCCGTCACGCCAGGGGCGCCGCCCGCCACCGGCGCGCAGCCGCGACGCGCGGGCCACGACCACGCGCTCACCACCCCCGCCCATCCCCCTTCCCGCCGCCGCCACGGCAGCCCGATGCCCGCGACCGGCGTCGATGCCGGGGCCCCCGGTCGAGCAGCCGCCCCCAGCCGTCGGCGAGCGCTCTCGACGGGAGTCCCTCCGCGCGGAGCCGCCGTCCGGCCGCCGTCCAGCACGGACGGACAGTCAAGGTCGGCCTGGCGCCAAAGCAGGCCCACGCCCCCAAGACAGCGGCGAAAGCCCATCCGATCCGGCCCGCGAGCCACCACCGAGCAGCTGGTCGACGACGATCTCGATCGGGGTGAGCACGCCAGGTCCGACGCCGAGGTCCAGACCCGTCCCGGCTCAGCGCTGTGCCGGCGCCGAAGCAGGTCGATCCTGGAGCCGACGCTGCGCAGGATCGCGGGCAGGAAGGAGTGTGGTCGCCACCAGCGCGCTCATCAGGGGAATGAACATTGCCGCCGTAGCCGATGCGGCGGAGAAAGGAGAGCGGCAGCACAACCATGGAGATCAGCCGACGGTCACGGCGGCGCGCTGAACCAGACGCTCCGACCCGCGGCCACGCCGTACAGCGCCAGGCAGGGACGCCGGCTCGGCATCTGTCCGGTCGGCGGCGCGCTGGTACGTACCGACGGGCGAGTCGGGGAACTGCGCTACCCCTCCCGCGTGGTCTCGCAAGCACCCCGGTCTCGGCAGGGCCGAGGTCTCGGCAGGGCCGACCGCGGACTATCCCGTTGGACGACGACCAGCACTCGGGGGCGGCCGGGTGCCGGACCAGCGCAGCCGGCGCAGCGAGCCGCCGCGCCGATCGCGTCGCGCGACTCGGAGCGCGGCGCGGCTTACGGCGGAGCCGCAACGCCGACGTAGCGGATCGTGCGGTAGCGCGCCAGACGTAGTTGGGCGATCCGGGCGGCGGGTACAGACCCTCACAAGCCGGGTAAAGCCAAGGCCTGGCCACGGCCACGTACGCTCCGACTACCCCGTGGCCCCAAGCTGCGTAGACCTCGAGGCAACCGTCGAACCACACGCCGATGTCACCGCATCCTCGGCGGCCGACGATACTCCGACGAACGCCTGCCAGCCGACGCTCCCCACTCTCGCGCCGCTCAGCAGTTTCCCGTTCGGACAGCGGCCGCAGCGGCGTCCCGGTTCCACGACGATCGACGCTCCTCGCGCCCCGAGCGGCGGTTCAAGCCCCAAGCCATATACCCGGTGCCCCGTGGTCGCCGCAAGCCGCCGTGGCCCGCGAAACCCGTGCCAGGCACCTGGGGGACATATTCCTGGGACACGGCGCTTGATAGGCTCCAAAGCGACTCTCCCGCCGCTGACTCAGAAACAACGTATTTCCAGGCCTTTCAGCACCAATGCGGGCGAAGGGACTCGAACCCCCAAGGGCTTTCGCCCACCGGCTCCTAAGTTCTGCCCGCCGCGGTCAGTTTCCCGCAGAATCGGCTGATTTCATTGTGGTTCGGTCGCGCGATTCCAGTTCGTCCGGCCGATTTGGGAACATGTAGGGAACACGGCGACGACGGCAGGAGGGACTGCCATGGCATCACGACAGGATGAGCGAACGGCGGATCTAGAGGGGTCCGCGAGCGCTCGAGCGCGTCCGACCGGACATTTGCAGGTCAAAGGGGGGCGAGGCTCCCGCGCCTATTACGCGCTCTGGCGGGATGCCGACGGGCGCCACCAGCGCAAGCTCGGCCAGGCGTGGGTCAAGGACTCGGGCAGGCGTACCGCGCGCGGAGCGGTGCGCTGGGTGACGCGCGACGGCCCCAAGCCGGAGGGCTACGTCACGCCCGCCGAGGCCGAGACGCTCCTGCGCGATCTGCTCGGTCAAGCGCCGCGGCGCGTGACGCCGCGGAAGGTCGAGCAGGCGACCGCAGCCTTCCCGCTCCGGGCTGCGTGCGACGAGTGGCTGCGCTGGGCGCAGTCCGACAGCGAGGTCAAGCGGTCAACGCTCGGCGACTATCGCAACGTCAGCGATCGGATCTGTCGCGACCTTGGCCCCGAGACGCCGGTGACGGCCCTGACGCCGGCGCGTCTTGAGCGCTGGATCGCGGGCTTCGAGGCCGAGCGCCGGCTCTCCCCGCCAGAGGCCGCGCGACGCCGAGTCGCGGGGGCAAAGATACGTCGCTTGGCCGACGGAACGTACGTGCAGTTGACGCCAGCCAGCTCGCGGACGAAGCGGAAGTATCTCGTCAACCTGAACGGAATCCTGAAGCGGGCGATCAAGCTCGGAGCGCTGTCAGCGAATCCGGTCGCCGTGGTTGACCGACCGGGGCGGATCCGAACTCGACGATCGCTGGCGACATCGAGCTTCCTGCGCCCGGTCGAGGTTCACGCGCTGATTCGCTCCGCCGCAGAGGAGAGCGAGCAGGACTCGATCATGTTCATGGTTGCCGCGTTCTGCGGGCTGCGACTCAGCGAGCTTCTCGACCTACGCTGGCGGGCGCTCGACTTCGACGCCTCATCCCTGCATGTCGAGACGAGTTTCGTGCGAGACGCCGAAGGTACGCCGAAGTCGGGTGCGGGTCGAGTCGTCCCGATGGCGGCCGAGGTCGCCCGCGCCCTTGCCGCTCATGCGCAACGCGGACCGATGCGCTCCGCTGACGACCTCGTCTTCGGCGGAGCCCGGGGAGGGCACATGGACCCGAACCGGTTGCGCCACCGCTACTACGCCGCACTTCAGCGGGCCGGACTCAAGCGAATCCGTATTCACGACCTGCGACACACTTTCGGCACCGTTTGCGCCGCCAAGGGAATCCCCCAGACGACAATCAAGGAGTGGATGGGTCACGCTGACCTGGCGACGACCGAGATCTACACCGCCTTCTATCCCCAGCACGCTGACGCGGTGAAGATCTCCGCGGCGTTCGCAGACGAGCCGCCGGTCCTAGAACACGCCGACGCGCCGTACGGCAAGCGCGCGCTCGAGGTCTGAGCGCACGAACTTGACGTGTCTCCCGACCCTCACGTGCGGGAGGTCGCCGCGGCGCGCGTAGTCGTATACCGAGGAGCGCGGTATGCCAAGCAGTGACGCAGCCTCTGCGGCGCTCAGGAGGGGCTCGCTCAGTAGCACGGGCGAAGCTGGGAACTCGTGGTGGTCGGGGGGCTTCACACGGCCGCCGACCGCCGGTTGAAGGGGATCGGGTACGCGCATGAAGGCAAACTAGCAAAATGGGTGGTCTTTGCATAGAGCACAGGGCCTCTTTGGGCGGCAGCAGCCTGAAGTCTGGGTCTCGTCGAATCGAGTCGCGGATCGCGCGCACTCCTTTTCTGCCTTGACCTATTTTCTGCTGGTACAGTAGAAAGCTCGTGCGAGCAGACAATCGGATCGGTCGCATTCTTGCCGGCGTCATCGATGGGACGACCGTGGAATCGGGTTCCTCCGGGGATAGACCAGATGTGATCGTGCAGACCCGAGACGGACGACAGTTCGCGATCGAATGCAAGTGGGCGGGTGAGGGCTGGCCGGACGACGTGCGCCGCGTCGCCCGCGATGCGCCCGAACCTTGGCCGGCGAATCTCGTCCTGCTCGCGCGAGACCTTTCGCCGGGCGCGATTGAGTGGCTGCGCGCACGGGGCGCGAACTGGGCTGACGAGATGGGCCGCGCGCGGATCCTCGGGCCCGATGGACTGCTCGTCATTCGCGAGCCCGCGCGAGGCGCCACAGGGGCTCGCGCGCAATCAGCGTTCTCGTGGTCGCCGTCCGCGCTATCAATCGCCGAAGCGATCCTCGCGCTCCCTGATGAGCCGCTGCGCACAGCGGCTCTCGCAGGCGTCTGCGGATGGTCGACGGCGCAGACCGCCTCGGTGCTCAAGGCGCTAGACGGCCAGGGCTGGACGGCGAAGCTCGGAGCCGCGCGCGGGCCGAGCGCGTATCGCGAGCTCGTCGACGGAAGCGCAATGCTCGCGGCCTGGTCGGCGGCGGTCGATGGGCAGATCAGGGACACGCGCACCGCTCATCGCGCCACGACCGACGTGATGGCGCTCTTGCGTGGAAAGCTGGCGCCGGCGCTGGGTAGAGGGGTCAGGTGGGCGGTGAGCGGCTGGGCGGGGTTGGAGCTGGCGGCACCGTTTGCCACGACGACCCCGGCTCTGCACGTCTATGTGGCCGATCGGGACTTCGCCGGTCGACTCTCCTCGGCGATCGAGGACGCTGGGCTGAGCGAGGTCGATGAGGGCGGACGCGTGACTTTCTGGCGCGCCGATCACCGCGTCTTCAAGCTCGCTGGCGAGCGAGACGGCCTGCCGGTGGTGAGCGCCCCCCGCCTCTACGCCGACCTCTCCTCCTTCGGGGCGCGCGGCCAGGACGCGGCAGACCACGTAAGGGACGAGCTGATCGACCCGTTGCATCCCGCGTCCATGGGCCAGGCGCCGAACGCCGGCCGTCCGGAGTGGGAATGACCGGCGAAGAGCGCTCTGCGACCGCGCGTGCTCGGGCCGAGAAGGCGCTCGTGCGGCTCGCTCACGAGCTCGGCGAGGACGCACACGCCCTGATCGTCCTCGGCGGCTTGGTCCCGGAGGTGCTCGCTCGCGAGGCGGGCGGCGTGATTCCCGACCACCTGGGAACAACCGACGTCGACGTCCTGCTGATCACCCGACTCGCCCCGGACGCCGACCTCGGGTCGGTCGAGGCCGCGCTCGAGCGGATCGAGTTCGGCCCTGACCCACGGGAGGAGGGATGGCGCTGGCGCGGCACCGTCGACGGCGCCACTGTGCGAATCGAGTTCCTGTGCGACCGCGACGACCAGCGCGAGGGAGAGGTCATCCGCCCAGCTGGCTGTCGTCGTCTCGCCGCGCTCAACCTCCGTGGCACGGGCTACGTCGCGGGCGACTTCGCGCTCGAAGAGCTACGTGGTCAGCTCGCCGACGGAACGGACGTCGTCGTCTCGTCCGCTTCGCCGGGCTCGAGGGGTACCTGCTCTCCAAGAGCGTCGCCGCGCGAACCCGCGCGGCGGACAAGGACTACTACGACCTCGTCTACGTGCTCCAGCACAACCGGGCCGGCGGTCCGGAGCAGGCGGCGCGAAAGCTCCGTGACGGGACACTAGCCGACGCGCTGCCGCCGCTCCGCAGCACGTTCGTCGAGCTCCGCGAGCGCTTCCGCGGGACGGCCGACGTCGGCCCGCGCGCATACGCCCACCAAGCGCTCCAGGTCGCCCCGACGGCAAGCGAAGCCGAGCTTCGCGCCGACGCGGTCGACGTTGTCCAGCGATTCCTCGCGGCCTTGGACGCTTGACCGAGGCGGTCCTGCGGTCTCCTCGCGCAGGAGTCGGCCCGGCCGACTCTTGGTTGCCCAACCGGCGGAGCGGAGCCGGGCAGTCACCGAACGCAGTCAGGAAACCCAGCGAAGCCGGGTTAACGGCCTGTCACAGCTCGTAGCCGTGGCCGCGGTCAAGCGCGCGCTCACGGTCGTGCTCGGGCAGCAGGCCCTCAACACGGGCCAAGCGCTCCTCCACCGGGCCATGGCCGGCCTTGGCGATTCCCAGCTGCTCGCGCGCGTCGAGGACCCGTTCGCCGGCGCGGCGCCAGTCATCATGGCGCTCCCATGAGCCACGGGTGGCTTCCGGCTGAGTACCGAGCACGGAGCGCTCCGACGGGTCGATGTCGTATGTGATGCGGTAGCTCTCGACCGCCCGGGCGGCCTGATCCCAGGCCTCGCGTTCGGCCTCGCGCTGCGGGCCTGGTCGCTCGCCGAGCACGCCAACCAGATGCCGGCCCGGAATCGCGAGCCGGTCGTCCGCCTCCCGCTCGACCGCCAGCCTGAACGCGCTTTCAGCCTCGCGAAGGTCCTCGCGCGCACGCGGGTGCTCGGCCTCCCACCGCGCGGGAGCGTCGGGGCCGCTCTGGATATCGGCGAGCTCCGCGAGCGCGGACTGCTCGGCCTGGCGAGCACCGTCAGCCGCGTTCTCGCTGCGAGCGAGGTGTCCGCGGAGCTCGTTTGCGCGGTCGCCGCGGCGCTTGAACGGGCCGAGGTCGGCCAGCTCGCCACGGACCGCCTCGGCGCGCGCCCGAGCGTTCTCGACGGCGCGGCCATAGCGCTCGACGTCCGACTCGAGTCGCTGCACACGCTCGGCTGCGCGCGACGGGTAGCTGCGGACGAGCTCGCGTAGCCGATCGCGCTCCGCCCGCAGTTGGCCGATGCCCGGACCGGACGCGCGCAACTCGCCGGGCAGCGACGCGAGGGCGACTTCGCGTTCGGCGCGCTGCTCGTGCGCGAGCGGGATCCGGATCGACGGCATCTCGGGCTCCGAGCGACCGAGCTGCTCGGCGAGTGCTGACACGATGCGATCGCTCGACGCGGCGGCCGGAAGCTCGAGCTGCTCGCTCGCGGCGTAAATCGCGGTGCGCTCACGCGCGCGGGTGAGAGCCACATAGGATCCCTCGGCGCTCGACAGCGGCCCAGCGATCACGTGTGTGGTGTCCGTCGTCCTCCCCTGCGCCGGGAACGGGTGCGAGACGTAGCCAAGCCGGACCTGGCCGGCGTCGAGAAGGTCCCGGCCGAACCGGCCCGGGCGGCCGTCGGCTAGGCGCAGACTCGCCCAGCCACCCTCGCCGTCTAAGCCCACGACTTCCCCCGAGATCCCGTTGCGGACGGGTCCCAGCTCGGCATGGTGGATCGGGGCGCGCACGACGACACAGTCGCCGGCGCGCAGGCCGTACGGGCGGCCGGCGAGCGCCACGGAGTCCGGCCCGAGCTCGCCCTCCTGCAGGCGGATCGCCTGGGCCCGGGCGTTGAGCGCGTCGAGCTGCTCGTTGGAGGTCTCCGCGATGACGAGGGTGCGTCGACCGGCGGCGCGGTCGGCCTGAGCACCGTCAAGCGCCCGGTCCTCGGCCACGCGCTGCTCGGGCGCCACCGCGATCAAGCCGCGCTCGGCGTACCCGGCGAGCGCGCGCTCGTGCTGGCCCGCACGGAACAGCGCCTGATCGCGGCGGTCGACGGGGTCGCGCGCCCGCACGATCCGCGAGAGCTCGACGAAGCCGCCGTTCACGCGCGCGGCTTGCTCGAGATCGGGCCACAGCCCGCCGGCGCCGACGGCCTGCGACTGGCGCGGGTCGCCGATCGCCACCAGCCGCGCGCCCGACAAGCGCGCCGCCTCGAGCAGCCAGGCCTGCTCGCGGGTCGACGCCAGCGCCGCCTCTTCGTGGAGCACCGTCACGCCGGGGTCGAGCGCGAGACGGCCGGTCTGCACGTTCGCCCGCAGCGCCGTCGTCGAGTAGCCGCGCCCGTCGACCCCGGCAGCGCGTAGCTCGCCGGCGAGCCGCTCCGCCGCCTGCGCACCGGTGCTCGCCACAACGATCCGCCTGCCCGCCTCCGTGTGGGCGCGCGCGACGCCGAGCAGCGCCGTGCTCTTCCCGGTCCCCGCCTGGCCGACGATCACCACAAGCTGGCGATCGCCGCAGGCCGTCCACACCGCCTGCTCCTGCTCGGCGGCGAGCTCCGCGCCCTCCTTTGCGAGGACGTCGGCCAGCGCCTTCACCTGAGCGGCGACCAGAGACCGGTCGAGCTCCGACGCGGTCGCGGCGCCGAGCTCCACCGCGCTCGCGACGGTAGCGCGCTCGAGCGCACGGTGAGCCCGCGTCGTCTGACGCCCGTCAGCCAGGTCGAGCACCGCGCCGCGGGCGTGCAGGACGTCGAGCGCCGCGAGGCCCGCCGCCGGCCCAAGCTCCGCGGCCGCCTCGAGCGCCACGGCACGGGCCTCGCGCGGCGCGAACGTCGCGTCGAACTCGGTCAGGCGACGGAGCACCTCGCCCTCGAGATCGCGCTCACCGGCCGCGAGCCCCCGCCCGCTCTGGCAGAGCGTCTCGACCGTGCGTGCGTCGAAGTCGTGCTCGACCGCCGTTTCCCACCACGCCCGGTCGAGATCGCCGGCCGTCTCAAGCGTCCCCTTCGCCGCGCGGCTCGAGATCGCAAAGCGCCGCTCCTCAGCCGGCATCAACCGGCCACTACGCTCAAGCGCATCGAGGCGCCGCGCCGCATCGGCCGCCCCGGCACCACCGTGCGCGACCTCGGCCTCGAGCGCCGCACGCTTCTCGGCCAGGCGCAGCTCGATCGCCCCGGCGACCTGATGATGGCGCGAACTCCACCGCTCGCGCAAGCCCGCCGGCACGCCCACGATCTCGAAGTACCGGGCGCCGCGACCGGTGCCACGCTCCAGCTCAAAGCCGAGCTCGGCCAGCTCGCGCGCCAGCTCCGCCCGGTACGCCGCGCCGATCTCCCGCTGATGCACCATCCAGGCCCGCGACTCGACGGCAACGATACGGTCATCCGAGCGGAGCGCCCCATGGATCAGCAAGTGCGAATGGAGCTGCGGATCCGGCACACGGCCCGCCACCGCCCGAGCCGTCGTGTGCTGCCAACTCGACGCCAACACCTCCCTGGCCCGCTCCCGGACGACCGTCTCCGCGCTCACCCGCCGGCGCACCATCGGCACGAACTCGACGGCGTGCGCGAGCGCTCGATCGACGGCCCGCTCCTGGGCGGCCTCCACAGCAGCGCGGACCTCCGGGGACCCCAGCGCCCAGACAGCCGAGATGGACTTCGGCGCCGAGAACGTCGCGTCGATCGCGACGACGGCTTCCCCGTTGGCCCCTACGCGGCGCAGCTGCTCGCCGGTCGTCGGATGTCGGACGGCCATCACGTGGTGAAACTCCTCGCCGTCGACCGGCCGCGTCGCGTCCACGCCAAGCGCAGCAGCACCATCCGGACCCAACACCCAGCGGCCCGGCGCCTCGACCCGCTCGCCATCCTTCAGGTAATAGTCGCCCTGCTCCGGCGCCTGCGCCCGGCCCTCCAGGTACGCCGCGTACGCCGGGCCGCCGCCCGCCGTCACCTTCGCCACCGTCAGCAACTCAGCGTCCCTCTCCGCACGCGCAGCTCGCCCGTACCGCGATCCGTCGAACGCTCGCGTCGTGCGAGGAGGCGTCTGGTGAACTGAGAGGCCCGCTCATTCGGCATCAATCTAGCACTTAGTGCGTAGAGTGTACTGTCATCGCGGCTCCACCTAAACGGCTTGGTACGCTGCCTCGATGCACGGTGCGAATCGAGGGCTACACCGCGGTCGGTTACGACGGGCACGCGAAGGCGACAGGCCGAGTGGACGCAACCTGATGCCGAGAATCTGCTTCTTCTACGGGATCAGCGTGTGGATGTACCACGACGAGATCCACCATCTTGGGCGACCGCATTTCCCCGCGCGCTACGGGGACGACGAGGCTTCGCTTGACATCGAAACGCTCGCCGTGATCGCCGGCGAGTTGCCGCCGCGGGCGCTGCGGCTCGTCTGCGAATGGGCCCGCGCCCACCAAGGCGAGCTGCGGGAGAACTGGGCGCTTGCCCGGACCCATCAGCGTCTGCGATCCATCGACCCGCTCCGCTGAACGCTCTACGCTATGGCTTGTCATGCGTAGCACGCCCCTTCTGGTCGAAGCCACCCCGCTCGAGCGCTTCGAGGTCCGCGTTCGCTTCGATGACGGGACAAGCGCGGACGTCGACCTCGGCTACCTCGTCGAGTACGGCGGCGTTTTCGAGCCCCTGCGCGATCTCGACTTCTTTCGCCAGCTCCGGGCCGATCCGGAGGGCGGCACGATCGTCTGGCCCAACGACGCTGACCTCGCGCCCGAGACGCTGTACGCGCACGCCCGGCCGGAGTCTGTCAAGCTCGGTGAGACGCTTCGTGGTCGAATTTATTGAGCTGCGGCCTCCTTCTCGTCGGGCTTGTTGATCCAGGCGGCGGTCGGCAGGTCGGGCGGAACTGGGGGCTTGCGGACG
>JBPCNA010000066.1:0-9105 GCA_051001735.1 Solirubrobacteraceae bacterium | reverse complement strand
GCATTCGTGACGCACGAACACTGGAACGAAGACCCCCGACCCTACGTCTGGACCAAAACCGCGGACGAGATTCTCGACAAACTCGCCAATTACTGCACCGCAATTAACGCCTCAGGACACTAGCCCTACTGTGTCTCCGCAACCCCGACCTCGTGCCGACGACACTGGCTGGACTGGGTAGCGGCGATCTCTCGCTCGGGGATCGTGCTGTCCTATCACAACCGCGGTTCTTTATTTCCCCTGATACCGAGCATCTGCGTGCGGAGAGCAATCAGTCGCGGTCCCCGCCGGTGCTGAGCGCGGCCGATCCGACCCCGGTGCTGTTCGGAGCGCCTGATGAGCCCTACCTTCGGGTAGACCCGATTTTCATGGAGGCCTCTACCGGCGACTCACGCGCCGAGCAGGCGCTGCGTGCGCTTGTCGACACGCTCGGGCGCAATCTCACGGAGGTCCGACTCGCCCCCGGTGACCTCCTCGTGATCGACAACCTCCGAGCGATTCACGGTCGTGCGGCATTCGCCGCGCGCCACGACGGAACCGATCGATGGCTAAAGAAGGTGATGGTCACGAGGGATCTTCGGAAGTCCCGTGCTCTGCGGCCCAGGGCTGATATCCGCGTTGTGGGTTGGCCGGGACACGAGTCATTGCCGACGGGTATCTGTGACGATTCCCGAAGCTAGCGCCCTCCCGCTCGTCCTGCGGGCGCGGGCAGACTTGGCGCGAGAAGCAGACGACCTGTACGCCGAGCTACACCACACACTCTGGGTTATCCAGCGAGCCACGCTCTATCTTGCCAGTTTCGCCGTCGCAGAGTACCGCGGTACCGCCAAGCGCCCTCGACACAAGGCCGAGATGGCGATCGCGACCTACTTCGCTCCCCGGGGGCAGTCGTATGCGAACTACACGCGCATGCTGATCCAATGCGTTCGCTCGCTCGACCGCTCCGTTCTCCATCCGCTCTTGGAGGCGATATTCGTGAGCGCGCTTGAGCTGGCCAGCCTAAACGGTGTCTTGACCCCCGCAGACCCGGCCGACCGCGCCGCCTACCGCATGATTGGGCCCCAAATCGAGAATGAGAAGCGGCGTATAGACGCGGAGCGGAGGAGGAAGCCGGTGGGGTCGAGCTTCCGGTTCGAGGAGCTCCTCGAGCAGATCGGCAAGTTCAGAAATGGCTACGCCCACACCGAGGTCCACGGGATAGACGCAGCCGAGGACTTCGTCGGGCATGCGACGCCCATTCTGAGCTCGGTGGCCGGCGAGCTCTTGGCTCACGAAGCTGTGACCGGCCTGTGGGAGCGCCTCGAGCCGGCAAGGCTGCTCTCAGTCGACGCGAAGGGTCCCCAGTTCAACTATCGGCTAGCGTCGTTCCAAGGTCCCAACGTCCGAGTCACGCTGCCAACGGACCTGACGAGGACGTTCTGCGAGGGCCGAGTCCCGTGGAAGTGTAAGCCGCGGGGGGTGCTACTAGTAGAGCACACCAACGGGGAAGTTCGGATCGTCGGTCCGTACAACGACCTGACGCCAGACGACGACCCTATCTCGCCCGAGATCGAGGCGTCCACTAGGGCTGTCTTGCAGTACGACGGCCTGACGAGCGCCCTCGATGTGATCGAGCAGTTTCGGCGTGCGGCGAAGGGCAAGGTGGACGGTCATTTGCCGCCCGAGCTCGTTGATGAGGTGGTCGTTGCGGCATTGCAAGAGTTCAAGCTGACGACGCACTATTACGACGAAGATATCCCGGGCAGAGTAGTCAACCTGCTCGACTACGCAAGTCCCAATCTCCCCACGCGGATCAAACGCGACGCGGAGCGCTTTGCCGCCGTCACCGTGCGCCCGCCTCGTGCGTCCCCACGCGCTGAGGAAGGTGACCCGATGGACCGGGCGATCGGCGGCTCGGCCAAGCGTCGCTGCGAGGCCGTCATCGAGCTTGGAGAGCTCAGTGACCCAGACAGCTTGGCGCTGCTCGAGGCGCTTGCCTTGACGGCTGATCGGCGAAAGGTGCGAAAGCACGCGCTGCTCGCCCTGGGACTGCGCGGAAACGCGACGTCGCTACCGCTGCTCCAAGACGTCGCCCAAGGGCACCGGAGCGATCCCGAGCTTGCATCCTGCGCGCTCATCGGCATCGCGGGCATCAAGGACGTCGGTTCGGTCGCGTTCCTCTGCGAGTACGTCCTGAGTGATGACGCGCCGTACAGATGCACCGACGCGGCGGCTTGGGCGCTCGTGTTGATCGCACAGGGCCATCCCGAGAGCGTGCTGCCCTGGCGAGAGCGGCTGATCGGCCTCACGCAAAATCGCGACGCGGACCACTATACGCGCGGCACGATCGTGTGCTGTCTCGGAAAGCTTGGCGACAAAGTGACAGGGGCGGCCATCGCGGGGCTGATCAACGAGGACGAGGACCCCTTCGTGATCGAAGACGCGTGTGCGGCGCTGGGCGAGATTGCCGATGCGGACCGCGTCGATGCTCTTGTCAAGGTGCTCGAAACAGGCCACGGCGTACTGTCTGATATGGCGGTACAGGGAGCAGCACGCATAGCGCTCGGCAAGATCGGATGTGAGCGATCCAGGTCGGCTCTCGCCGAACACGACGGTCGCGATGGCGCGGCGCGTTGAGCCAACCAGCCAGGGGGTGGTTGATCACCCGGGCTGACGGGTGATGCGTCGAGGCCGAGCGCCAAAATGGTTGGCGATCATCCGGCCCGACAGGGCCGGGCGGGTCCGCGCGTCGTCGTGATCGTGTCGACACGCCACGAATGAGTGGGTCTCAGGTCGTTTGTGGGGGAAGCGGCGCGGCGCGGTCGCGTGAGCAGGGCGGTCTTCGCTGACGTTACGTGCGAGGTTGCGCTGAGGGTGACGAAGTGCGAACGTTGGCTGTCATCTCTCGGCCTCGGACGTGGGCACCACGGCGGGCGCCGCCGGGGCCAGCGCCTCGGCCACCACCGGATGCACGATCCGGCCGTCGGCGATGTTGACCCCCGAGCGCAGGTCGCGGCTCTCTGAGAGGGCGGCCACGACCCCCCCGTCGGCGAGGCGCAGGACGTAGGGGAGGGTGGCGTTGGTCAGCGCGTAGGTGGCGGTGACCGGGACGGCGCCCGGCATGTTGGTCACGCAGTAGTGGGTGATCCCCTCCTCCTCGTAGGTCGGCACCGAGTGGGTCGTCGGCCGCGACGTCTCGAAGCAGCCGCCCTGGTCGATCGAGACGTCGACGAGCACGGCCCGGCGCTTCATCAGGGCGAGCTGCTCGCGGCGGATTACCCAGGGGGCGCGGGCGCCGTGGATCAGCACGGCGCCGATCACGAGATCGGCGGCCGGCAGCATCTCCTCGATCGCCAGCGTCGTCGAGTAGACCGTCGAGGCGCGGCCGCCGAACACCAGGTCGAGCTCGCGCAGCCGGTCGATCGAGCGGTCGTAGACGAACACGTCGGCCTGCATGCCGATGGCGATCAGCGCCGCGTTCATCCCGACCACGCCGCCCCCGATGACGAGCACGGTCGCAGCGGCGACCCCGGGCACCCCGCCGAGGAGGACGCCCCGCCCGCCGAGGGGCTTCTCGAGCATGAAGGCGCCGGCCTGGGTGGCGATCTTTCCGGCGACCTCGCTCATCGGGGCGAGCAGCGGCAGGCTCCCGTCGGCGCCCTCGACCGTCTCGTAGGCGATGCACGTGGCGCCCGACGCGCAGAGCCCGGCGGCCAGTTCGGGGGCGGCGGCGAGATGGAGGTAGGTGAAGAGGGTGTGCTCGGGCCGCAGGAGGGCGATCTCCTCTGGCTGCGGCTCCTTGACCTTGAGGACGAGTTCGGCGGCGGCGAACACCGCCGCGGCGTCGGGGACGATGCCCGCCCCCTGGGCCTCGTAGGCGGCATCCTCGATCGCGCTTCCCTCCCCCGCCCCCGCCTGGACGAAGACCTCGTGGCCGCGGCCGGTGAGCTCGCGCGCTCCGGCCGGGGTCAGCGCCACCCGGTACTCGTCGGCCTTGATCTCGGTGGGGACGCCGATCCTCATCCCGGCGGCCGCCGGTCGGCGAGCTCGAGCGTGAAGGCGCACCCCCGGCCCTCGAGCTCGGGCATGAGGTCATCGGGGTCGACGCACATCTCCGGCGCGAGCACGCCGACCGTGTCGATGCGCCCGCGGGCGATCAGCCGCACGACCGCGGCGGCCGGCGCGGCGGCCGCCACCACCCCGCCGCCGAAGCCCCACTCCTCGCGGGGGCCGGTCAGCGCGCTGACCCGGGCCACGCGTCCGGCCGAGCGCGCCTCGACCACGTGGGCGGCGACCGTCTGGTCGGACGGGGGAAGGACGGCCGCCGCGGCAGCCGCGAGCTCGTCCTCGTCCGCGTCGAGCAGCGCCTCGATCTGACCGAGCAGGGCGGACGGGAGGGAGAGGCGGTAGCTGGCGCGGACGACGCCGAAGCTCCGGCCGAACGTCTGCAGCTCGGAGTGGAGCGCGTAGACGGTCTGGGCGCGGCCGACCGGCTCCGGGAAGGTGACCGACCCGCCGGGGGAGAGCGGCGCCAGCTCGCGGGCGGCGCCCTTGTCCAGCACGATCGGGGCCATGGTCAACTCGTCGATCAGGGTGGGCAGGGAGTAGGCCAGGCGGATCCCGTCGCCGCCCGCCGGGTCGCGGCCGGCGACGCTGACGTGGATCTCCTCGACGCGCTCGCCGAGCGCCCGGGCGGCCATCTCGGCCATCACGTTCGTCGTTCCGGGACTCGCCCCCACGCCGAGCACGGCGAGGAGCTCGGCGGCGATGAAGCGCTCGTCGAGCTCGAGCTGGCGGCCGGTCATCCCGTAGAGGCCGCCGAGGTCGACGTAGTGGCAGCCGGCCTCGAGCGCTGCCTCCATCGCCTCGAGGTTGATGCGGTAGCCCGCCGCGTTGACCAGCACCTGGCAGCCGGCGATCGCGGCGGCGAGCCCTTCGGGGGCGTCGACGGCGAGCGCCTCCCCGGTCCCGGGGGCGTGCTCGGTGGCGGCGCCCGCGGCCGCCGGCCCGTCGCGATCGAGCAGGAGGAGGCGGGAGACCTCGGGCGACTCGGCGAGGTCGCGGACGATCGCCCGGCCGATCGGGGCGCCGGCGCCGAGGACAGCGACCGCGAAGCTCACCGGGTCAGCCCCCGGCCGCCGACGGCGAGGCAGAACTCGGCGATCAGGCGCTCCACGGTCAACATCGGGTGTGGGCGATCCGCTCCCAGGCTTCGGTGAGCACGCCGCGGAGGATCGCTTCGATCTCGGCGAACTCCTCGGCGCCGGCGATCAGCGGCGGCGCAAGCTGGATCACCGGGTCGCCGCGGTCGTCGGTCCGGCAGATCAGGCCGCGGGCGAAGAGCTCGCCGGAGAGGAAGCCGCGGAGGAGAGTCTCCGACTCCTCGGCGCTGAACCTCTCCTTGGTCGCCCGATCCTTGACGAGCTCGATCGCGTGGAAGAAGCCGGCGCCGCGAACGTCGCCGACGATCTCGAGGTCGAGCAGGCCGTCGAGCATCGCCCGGAAGGCGACCTCGCGCTCGCGCACCTGCCCGCAGAGGTCTTCGCGACGCATGATCTCGAGGTTGGCCGAGGCGACGGCCGCGGCGACCGGATGTCCGCCGAAGGTGAAGCCGTGGGCGAACATCGCCGTCCCGGTCATGAACGGCGCGGCGACGCGGTCGGCGACGATCATCGCGCCCATCGGTGCGTAGGCCGAGGTCAAGCCCTTGGCGGTCGTGATGATGTCCGGGACGTAGCCGTAGCGCTGGCATCCGAAGTAGTGGCCGAGGCGCCCCCAGGAGCAGATCACCTCGTCGGAGATGAGCAGCACGCCGTGGCGGTCGCAGATCTCGCGTACCCGCTGGAAGTAGCCGTCCTGGGGCGTGAAGCAGCCGCCCGCGTTCTGCACCGGCTCGAGGATCACCGCGGCGACGGTCTCGGCGCCCTCGAAGAGGATCCGCTCCTCGATCGCCCCGGCCGCCCAGAGGGGGTCGCGATCCTCGCTCCAGCGGTAGGAGTTGGTGTTGGCCACGTGGCAGCCACCCGGTGTGAGGGGCTCGAACGGCTGGCGGAGCGCGGTCACGCCGGTGGCGGCGAGGGCGCCGAGCGAGGTCCCGTGGTAGGCGAGCTCGCGAGCGATCAGCTTGGTCCGGGTCGGCTGGCCGGTGGCCTTGTGGAAGGCCCGTGCGAGCTTCCAGGCCGACTCGACGGCCTCCGAGCCGCCGGAGGTGAAGAAGACCCGGTCGAGGCCGGGCGGGGCGAGCTCGGCGATCCGGGCGGCGAGCTCGATCGACGCCGGGTGGGCGTAGCTCCAGTTGGTGTAGAAGGCCAGCTCGCGCGCCTGGACGGCGGCGGCCTCGGCGAGCTCCTCGCGGCCGTGGCCGACGTTGACGCAGTAGAGGGCGGAGAGGCCGTCGAGATAACGGCGGCCGTGCTCGTCGTAGACGTAGCAGCCGTCGCCGCGGACGATGATCGGGATCTCGTGGTCGGCGTAGGCGCCCATGCGCGTGAAGTGCATCCACAGGTGGCGCCGGGCCAGAGCCTGGAGATCCTCGGCTGCGGCCCTCGAATGGGGGGACGGGCCGGTCAGGTGAGTCGCCATGTCGTATCTCCTTCTCCACCGCTCGTCGTCGCGGTCGCGGGCGACCGGACGGTGCGGACAACGCTATCGCTATGACGAGCGCCGCAACCGCCCGCCCGCGCCCCGATGGGTCGACGGCCCGGCGCCGCGACCCCGCCCCGAGCTTGCCACTCGAACGCCAGGCGGCCACGACGCGGGCCAACCTCGCCGCCGCCGAGCTCCGCCGGCGCCGCCGCGCCCCGGCCTGAGGGTCGCGCTATCTGACCGGGGGCGGGTCGCCCTCGGCGCTGGCGCCGAGCCCCGGCTCCCAGCCGCAGACGGCGCAGGCGTGGCGCAGCGCCGACCGCGCGAACTCGAGCGCGTAGGCGTGGGGGTCAGGGCTCGATCCGACGTCGTCCCAGGCGAGGATGTACTCCCCGAGCGCCTCGTCCCAGTCGGCGGCGGCGGGCGCGAGCGTGGCACCGGCGAACGCCGCCGGAGCCGGATAGGCGTAGGCGTAGAAGGCGGCCGCGCGGTTGCTCGCGTCGCCGGGCCACCAGCCGACGGCGACCTCCTGGGCGTCCATCGCGTTGCGCATGATGAAGTCCTTCGACGGCGGATCGGCCGGCGCGCCGGAGAAGAGGTTGACCGCGAGGTCAAAAGACCCCCACCAGGCGTTGACCGGCGTCGAGCGTCCCCGGTAGGGCGCGCGGAAGTCGGCGAGGACGAGGGCGGCAGCGGTCGCCGCGGCGAAGTAGGCGCTGACCCGGTCGGGGTCGTAGCGGCGGTGCTCGTCGTCCGCGTCGAGCGGCACGCTCCACGGCACCTCCTGCGGTTTCGGGTCGATCTCGACCTGCCCGCCGAGCCGGCCGACCGCTTGGAGCACGGCGCGGGTGACCTCCCCCACCGGTCGATCGGGGCCGAGCGGGATGCGTAGCTCGCGCCCGTCGTTGTGCTCGACGACGGCTTCGTGGCGGCGGAGGTCGAGCGCGACGACGAGCGCCCCGGACCCGTCCGGCGCCGGGAGCGGCGCAGTCTCCCACCCGCGTGCGGTGAGGCGCAGGGCGGCGTGCTGGAGCTGCGGTTCGGGCGGCGCCATCACCACTGCCAGCTTGCCGAGGACCTGGGTGTGCGCGTGAAGCGTGTCGCACGTCTCGGCCCAGTCCTCGTAATGAATCGCCGGCCACCGAGGGGGCATGGCGGGGATGCTACCTCGCTCGCCGTCCGGCGCTTGACATGATCGGGGCATGCGCCGTCAACCCCGATACCGGCACCCGGTCTGGGCGCTGCTGCTCGCCGGCCTCGTCCTGGCCGGCTGCGGGTCCGCCGCGCCGGCGCCGCGGCTGAGCACGGCCGCGGCGACGTCGATGCGCTCGGATCTCAGCCGGCTCGAGGCCTTCGCCGCCGCCGGCGACCCGACAGGGGCCACCCGGGAGATCGACGCGTTCGCGGCCCTGGTCGCGCGGGAGCACGCCGCCGGCCGCCTCGTCGGCGCCGACTACACGGCCCTCGAGGCCGGCGTCGCCCGCACCCGGGCTCGCATCGTCGCCGAGGTCGCCCCACCGGCGGCGGCGGGGTCGACGACGCCGCCGCCGGCCGTGGCGACGCCGCCGGCCGCCGCTCCGGTGACCAGCGACACGACCGGCACGGGGAAGGGCAAGGACAAGGGCAAAGGTCACGGCAAGGACGGCGGCGGCGGGAACGGCAATGGCGGGGATTGAGCTCACTCCCGGCGCCGTGCTCGGCGACGAGCGCTACACGCTGCGGCGTCGGCTCGGCGCCGGCGGGATGGCGTCGGTCTGGCTGGCCGGCGACGTGCGCCTCGACCGCGCGGTCGCCGTCAAGGTCATGGCCGACCGCCTCGCCGGCGACGAGCGCTACCGGGAGCGGTTCGCCCGCGAGGCGCGGGCGGCGGCTTCTGTCTCCCACGCGAACATCGTCCCGGTCTACGACTTCGGGCTCCAGGACGGGCACCCGTTCCTGGTCATGGAGTACGTCACGGGCGGCAACCTCGCCGAGGTGTTCGCCGGTCGCGGGGCGGTCGTCCCCGAGCCGGCCGCACTGGCCCGCGAGCTCCTCTCGGCGCTCGACTGCGTCCACGCCGCCGGGCTCGTCCACCGCGACATCAAGCCCGCCAACATCCTGCTCGACCGGACCGGCCGGGCGCGGCTCACCGACTTCGGCATCGCTCAGCCCGAAGACGCGACCTCGCTGACCCAGACCGGCATGGTCATCGGCACCCTGCGCTACCTCGCGCCGGAGGTGGTGGCCGGCGGCCGGGCGGGTCCGGTCGCCGATCTCTACGCCGCGGGGATCGTCCTCGCCGAGCTCGCCGAACGGCGACCGGCGCCGGCGCTCGCCGCGCTCGTCCGCGCGCTGACCGCCGCCGACCCGGGCGAACGGCCGCGCTCGGCGGCGGCCGCGCTGCGACTGCTGGAAACCGGCCCGACCGAGGTCGGGACCGGTACCGCGCCGACCGAGTCCGTCGCCGGCCCCGCCCCGACCGCGGTCATCCCCGCGCCGGCTCCGGCGCCGATCGTCCCGGCCCCGGCGCCGCCGCCGTCCCCGCCGCGGGAGATTCGGCGG
>JBPCNA010000065.1:0-4157 GCA_051001735.1 Solirubrobacteraceae bacterium | reverse complement strand
GTGGGTCCGCCCGTACCAACGGCCGAGGAAAAGAGCCCGGTGGCGGGAGACTTTCACGCCGGGCCCTGTGGGAGCTGGGATCTGCGGTGCCCCTGCCGACCCGACCCCAAACTTCGAGTCTCCTCGGGGACCGACCAAGCGGAGTGGACGACCTAGCGACCGGCGAACCCCTGCGACCATCGAACCCCGCCATGGCGTTTATCCGCGGCGAGTAGCTAAAGCCTGGGGGCGTCGGTGCCGATGAACCAGGGTGAGGCGAATCCTCTTTGGGAGGCGCGTGCCCGGTGGCGGCCGAGCCGATCAGCGGGTCTGGGCGGGTATCCGGGTCGCGCCACTGGTGGGGATGCTGCTCTGGCTGCTGCTGCTCGCCGTTCCCGGCGGTGCTCGCGCCGCCTTGGTCTGGTCGGCCCCGGTGCCGATCGACCGGGACAGCCCGGGGACGATCGCTGCGGTGGCCTGCCCGACGGCCAGCCAATGTACGGCGGTCGACAACTCCGGCCAGGAAGTCACTTTCGACCCGTCGTCGCCGCATTCGGCCGCGCCGGTCACGATCGACCCGGTCACCTTGACCACCAACGGCAGCCTGATCGCCGTCGCTTGCCCGACGGTCGCCCAGTGCACGGCGCTCGACAGCGCCGGCCAGGAGGTCACCTTTGATCCGGCGGCGCCCGGCCGGCCGAAGCCGGCCACGCTGCGCGGCGAGCCGCGCAGCCTGTCCTGCCCGTCGGTTAGCCAGTGCACGGCCGTCGACGACGGCGGCGGGGAGGTCACCTTCGATCCGGCCGCCCCGGGCGCCCCGACGCGCTACTTCGTCGACCCCCCCGATCCAGGCGGGCTGGACTATCCGCTGACTGGGGTCGCTTGTCCGTCGGTGCGCCAGTGCACGGCGGTCGACTACGCGGGTCGGGAGGTCACCTTCGATCCGGCGTCGCCCCTGAACTCGTCGCCGGTCGCGCTCGACCAACTCGATACGAGTGGGAGGGTGGCCGTCGCCTGTCCGTCGAGCAGTCGATGCACGAAGGTCGACCCGACGGGTCGGGTGGTCACCTTCGACCCCGCCTCGCCCGGCGCCGCGGCACGCAGCCGGATCGGCGGCTTCGGTGGGTCGGTGCTGAGCGGGCTGGCCTGCCCGACCGGCGCGCAATGCACCGCGGTGGACGCGGCCGGCAGCGAATTCACCTTCGACCCAGCCGCGCCCGGCGCGGCGACAACGGCGTCCGCCCGCCATGGCGCGCTGCAGGGCGTGGCCTGTCCGGCGGTCGGCCAATGCACAGCCGTCGGCGGCGGCGGGGTGCAGGTCACTTTCGCGCCGGCTTCGCCGGCCCCGCCGGCGCCGATCGTGGTGGACGGCACCGCCGGCGCCCGCCTCCTCGCGCTGGCCTGCGTCTCGACAAGCCAGTGCACCGGTGTCGACGACGCCGGACAGGAGATCACCTTCGATCCGTCCTCACCGGTCCGGTCGATCCCGACCGCGGTCGACCCCGGCCAGTCGCTCACGGGAGTGGCTTGCCCATCGAGCCGCCAGTGCACGGCGGTCGACGCCGCCGGCGGCGAGGTCACCTTCGATCCGCTCGGCCCGGGCGCCCGGGCGCCCGTCGCGATCGACCCGGGCGGCCGGCCCGTGGCCCTGGCCTGCCCGTCGAGCAGCCGCTGCGTCGCCGTCGACTACGGCGGCAACGAGGTCACCTTTGACCCGAAAGCGCCCGCAGCGCCGGTCGCGGCGGCGATCGACGCCGGCCGGCATCCTTCGGCCCTGGCCTGCCCGGCGAGCGGCCAGTGCACGGTCGTCGATCGCAGCGGCCAGGAGATCACCTTCGACCCAGGGGCGCCGGCGGCCACCACGACGATCTTCCTCGAGGGCAACGGCGTTTCAACGATCGGCGTGCTGAGCGGCGTCGCCTGCCCCTCGACCAGCCAGTGCACATCGCTAGACAACGACGGGCACGAGGTGACCTTCGACCCATCCGGCGCCACGCCGACGATCATCACCTCCGACCAGGTCGACTTCAGCGGCGACCAGCTGTTCTCCGTGGCGTGTCCGTCGCTCGCCCGATGCACGACGACCGCCGGCGGCGACGCCCTCGAACTCACGTTCAATCCTCGCTACCCGCAGTACACGCCGGGCGGACCGGCCAGCGGAGCCGTGGGCGTCAGGATGGACGCGATCAACTCGATCAATGCCGTAGCCTGCCCGGCGAGCGGGGTGTGCGTCGCCGTCGACAACTACGGCGACGTTGTGACCGGCACCGAGGCCGTCGTCCCGGCGAGCATCTCGCCCCCGACGATCTCCGGCACGCCAGTCGTCGGGCAACAGCTCACCGCGGCCCACGGCCAATGGTCGGAGAACCCGACGGCCTACCGCTACGGCTGGGAGCGGTGCTCCGGCGACCAGACGACCAACTGCTCGCAAAGCTTCGACGACGGCCCGACATACACCATCGCCCCGGCCGACGTCGGCCTGCGGATCTACGCCTTCGAGGCGGCCGTCAACGCGGCCGGCCAGGCCAGGCTCCCGGCGTCCACGGCGTTGACTGCCGTGGTTGCGCCCGCGTCCCCCGGTCCGCCGCCGGCTGCCCCCGCCCCGGCTGGCGTTCCCGATCCGCGCGGACCTCCGCTGCCCGGGCGCGCCAGCGTCGGCCGGGTGAGGGTCGAGGGCCACAGCCTCGTCGCGGTCCCGATATCCTGTACGGGCACCACCAGTTGCACGGTGAGCCTGACCTTGAGCGCGCTCGAGACCCTGGCACCCCGCACGGTGAGCGCCGCCGGCCGGGGCGTGAGCCCACGCAACCGACGCGTCGGGCTCGGCAGACGAACCGTCCGGCTGTACTCGGGGCAGACCGCGACCGCACGACTGGCGCTAAACGCGACCGGCCGGCGGATTCTCGCGCGGCGGCGCACCCTCCCGGCCGTGCTCCTCGCCCGCCAGGACGGAGCCATCAGGGCCAGCGTGACCATCGCCTTCAGACTCCGCCGCAGAAGGTGATCCGGCCCTAGCCAGGCGGCTCCTCCGGCCACCAGACGGAGCCGCATCCGTCGCGTGCGCCTCCCACCAGATCGCGCGTAGCTCCACGCCGGCGGCCACCCCCGGGCGGTCGCGCAGATCCGTAGCTCCCGGCACCTGAGAGCGCCGCGGCTGTTCGCCGGCGCGAATCCCGGCCCCGACCCAATCGAGAGCGGCCCCGCCGACCCGCGCCGCGCCGGGCGACGCTAGGTCCCTCCGGCGCGTCCCGCCCACCGTTCGATTCTGGGACGACGTGGGCCGGTGCCCGCTGCCCTCGCAGGTCGACGCCCGACCCGTCGCCCGGCGGGATGTTCTGCAGCGCCGGGCGGCCCGAGGGCCTCCAAGCGATCGGAGGACAACAGCTCACGGCTTTCGCCGTGAGCGCCTGATCCGGACGCTCAACGACGTCGGCCCCACTAGGAGGGACTAACGAAACTCATTCGCCCAGTGTTGGCGGGCGCTTTTGACGGCCGGTGAGCGGGGTTACCCCACATCCGGACGGATTTTACCCCACCTCTTGACCTCCGCTGCCCGTTTTCGGCGCGAGGCATGTTCGTCTCGACGCCAGGGATGCCCCGAGGCACTGCCGTTCGCAAGGGCGGCAACGCTGCTGAGCAGTGTTCGGCGCGCGGTGGGGGATGAGGCGCGCTGCGCGGCGCGAGATGGGCTCGCTCCTCGTAGGTGCTGATGCGAGCGGGGGTCAGACAGCGCCACCGCCGTTGATCTCCTCGCCGCGTGAGAGCTATTCGATTCCGTCGAGTAGTCGGGCGGGCTTGACTTTCAGGGCGTGGGCGAGGCGGACAATCGTCGATAGGCGTGGTTCGCGGGTCGCGCGCTCCAGACGGCTGATCTCGGTCGGGTGCAGGTCGCAGGCGCGGCCGAGCGCTTCCTGGCTCAGGCCGTGCTGCTGGCGCTGGTGACGGAGGTTCAGGCCGAATTGCTCGTGTGGCTTCACCCGGCCGATGCTCGACGGCCTGGGCCAGAACCTCCAGAGCCAAAACCTCAAGACTGGGGTATGCTCGGCTCTCTGCCTGACAGGAAAATAGCGTTCAGGCTGCCACCGCCTCGTCGAGCGTGACGTGGTGTCCGAGTGCTTCGAGTTGGGCGATGAGGCGCTTGGTGGTCTTCTCGGGGTCGCGTTTGCGGAAGTAGTCGC
>JBPCNA010000064.1:0-3085 GCA_051001735.1 Solirubrobacteraceae bacterium | reverse complement strand
CCTTGGGTTGCGGGGCGGCCGCCTGGGGTTGCGGGCGGCCGCCTGGGGTTGCGGGCGGCCGCCTGGGGTTGCGGGCGGCCGCCTGCAAGCCGTCCCCGGGGATTTGTAGGGTGGCCGGCCGATGCTCCACGAGGCCAAGAACGCCCATTTCGAGGCGACCGGCCGGTGGGTGGGCCGGCGGTTTCGCTTCGTGGCGGGGGCGATGGCGGGCGAGCGGTCGCTGAGCCGGCGGGCCCACGAGGCACAGGCGGCGATCCAGGCCGAGCGGCCGGTAGCGGTGGCGGGCGACGCGGACGGCCGGCGGTGCTGGTGGTGGTTTCGGGGCCGCTTCTGGTGGGAGGATGACGGCCTGGGGGAGGAGGACGTGATGGCGCTCGTGCTCGAGCGGGAGCGGCGGCTCGAGCGGCGGCTCGACCGGGCGCGGGCGTCGATGGCCGGCGAGCTCGAGGTTGCGCGCCAGGGCATCCCGCTGGCGGTCAAGCGGGCGGTCTGGGAGCGGTGCGGCGGGCGCTGCGCCGAGTGCGGCTCCGGCAGCGTGCTCGAGTTCGACCATGTGATCCCGCTGGCGATGGGCGGGTCGGACGGGGAGCGCAACCTCCAGCTCCTGTGCGCGGACTGCAATCGGAGCAAGGGGGCGTCGCTGTGAACCGTGCGACGCCGGATCACGCCCAGCCGCCCGCGAGACCCACAGGCGAATTGGGGAACGCTGCACTAGATTGCGTGGCCGATGGATACGCCTGACACGGACCCGGCGGCCCTGGTCGCGCTGGCCCGGGAGGCGGCCGAGGGGGCGGGGACCCTCCTGCGCGAGCGGTTCGAGGCCGGGCCGGAGCGGACGGTGACGACGAAGTCGACGAAGACCGACCTGGTCAGCGAGGCCGACTTCGCGGCCCAGCGGGCGATCCGGGGCTTGCTCGACGAGCGCCGCCCGGGCGACGGCTTCCTCGGCGAGGAGGGGGGTGACGCGGCCGGCTCGAGCGGGCTGCGATGGATCGTCGACCCGCTCGACGGGACGGTCAACTTCTTGTACGGGATCCCGCAGTGGTGCGTGAGCGTCGCGGTCGCCGACGGTGGCGGGGCGCTCGCCGGGGTGGTGCACGACCCGATCCGGGGTGAGACGTTCGCCGCGGTGCGCGGGGGCCCGCCGACCTTGAACGGCGCGGCCGTGACCGCGTCGGCGGCCAGTGACCTCGGGGTGGCGATGGTGGCGACGGGCTTCTCCTACGACGCCGCGCTGCGGGCCGAGCAGGGCCGGGTGGTGGCGGGGCTGATCAGCCAGGTCCGCGACATCCGGCGGTGCGGGGCGGCGGCGCTCGACCTGGCGTGGACGGCGGCCGGCCGCTTCGACGCCTACTACGAGCGCGGGCTCAACCAGTGGGACCTGGCCGCCGGGGAGCTCCTCTGCGATTGCGCCGGGCTCGAGCGGAGAATCCTCGAGGAGGGTGGCGGGCTCCCGGCGGGCATCATGGTCGCGGCGGGCGGGCTGGCCGACGCCCTCCACGCACTCGTGGCCTGAGCCGAGCATTGCGCGGGGCGAGCTCACCGTCGGGGGCTGGAGCGCGGAGGGGAGCCGGGGGGAGCCCGCCGCACCGGGCGCTGATCCTGGCCTTCGCGGCGAACGCGGCCGCGGCGGTCGTCAAGCTGGCGGCCTTCGCGGTGAGCGGGGCCTCGGTGCTGCTGGCCGAAGGTCTCCACTCGGTCGCCGACTGCGGCAACCAGGGCGCCCTGCTCCTCGGCCACCGGGGGGCGGCGAGCCCGCCGTCGGACCGCTACCCGCTGGGCGTCGGGCGCGTCCGCTACCTATGGGCCTTCTTCGTGGCGGTCGTCGTGTTCGGCGGGAGCGCGGTGATCTCCTTCGGCGAGGCGACCTACCGCGTGCTCGACGAGGGGCACGCCGACCATCTCGGGGTGACGCTCGGCGCGCTCGGGGTGGCGGTGGTGATCGAAGCGGCGTCGATGTTCTCGGCCGTGCGCGAAGCCGGGCCGGCGAAGGGCGAGGGGACCTGGGGCGCCTTCCTCTCGGGGACGCGCGATCCCGACGCGGTGGTCCTCCTCGTCGAGGATCTGGCCGACCTCGTCGGCCTCGGCCTGGCGCTGCTGGCGACCGTGCTCGTCGAGGTCACCGGCCTCCGGGTGCTCGACGCGGTGGCGAGCTACCTGATCGGCCTGGTGCTCGCGGCCAACGCCGTCTTCCTGACCCGGGAGATGGCTTCGCTGGTGATCGGCGAGGCGGCCGACTCCGAGGTCGAGGAGGCGGTGCGCGCGGCGCTCATGGGCGCGGGCTGGGGCGACGCCGGGGTGCAGGCCGTGCACATCGGACCGACGGAGGTGCTGGTCATCATCCAGTTGCAGGGGGCGTCGGCGGCGCTGGCCTCGGACCCGCGGTCGTCGCTCCGGCGGGCGGCGGCGCGGGCGGCGGCGTCAACGCCGCTGACGACGCGGATCCTCTTCGAGGTCGACCAACCGGGTTCGGGAGGGGCGCCGCCCTGATCGGTGTGACGGATCGGCGGCGCGGTCGTAGTATCGGTGTGATCCGGTTTGCCGTCCTCGTGTTGGCCCTGCTCGCCGCGTCGGCCGTCGCCGCGCCGATGACGGCGGCGGGCCAACGGACGGAACTCGCCCATAGTCAGGCGGTGTGGGCCGCTCAGCACGTGGCGAGCTACACGTTCCGGTTGCGCGTCTTCTGCTTCTGCCCGGATCGCGGACGCCCGGCCACGATCACCGTCCGCCACGGCTGGCCCCGTGGGGGCCGCGGCTTCCAGACCCGCCTGGACACGATCCCGAAGCTGTTCGCCGAGATCCACCGGGCGCTGGCCACGGGAAGCGCGGGCCCGACGACCGTCCGCTACGACGGGCGGCGCGGCTTCCCGCGGACGGCGTCGATCGACCCGATCAAGAACGCGATCGACGACGAGTTCGGCTGGATCGTCGATCGCTTCCGGCCGCTGTAGCCCGGCGGCGTACTCCGCCTGGCGCCGGCCGGCGCCGGGAAGAGTGCGGCGGGTGGGGGTCGAACCCACACGCCCCCGCGGGCAACGCGTTTTGATCGCCACGCGTCTGCCGTTCCTCCCCCGCCGCACAAGGG